>NZ_JBGCVZ010000005.1:0-80351 GCF_041103195.1 Gordonia sp. ABKF26 | reverse complement strand
GCCGCCGCCGCAGAGGCGGTGCGCACGATCACGACACCAGAGATCTCCGCACTCGCGGGCCGCGTGCTCCTCGGCGTGGTGCTGCTGTGGATATGGAATGACGGACTCGGCGGTGCGCTGTGGGACTACGTGCAGGACCGTGAGATGTTCGTCCGACTCGTCGCCGCGGTCGGCACCGTCCTTCTCGCCGTGAGCGTGGGACTGCACATCATGTCCCTGGGCGTGTGTGCGACCCGATGCTTCCCGGTGGCGGTCGGCGGCGTCGGCGTGCTCGCGGCCGCCGCAGGCGGCGCGTGGTCGAGCGAGCGGCAGCACCGTGCGCGCCACGAGGCCGCCCACACCGTGGCCGCACTCGCTCTCGGCGCCACCGTCCACTCCGTCGACATCCACCCCCGTAGCAACTCCACCGGCGGAATGACCGAGATCCACTGGAACATCCCCGACCTCAGCTACGGCGACCGCCAATGGCGGCAGCTGGTGGGCGTGCTGGCTCCCTACACCGCCGACGTCGACGCCCACCGCGAACTGTCCGCCGCCGGCACCGAACTGGATCTCGTCGACGCCCGGGGTCGGGTCTTGACGCTGCTCGCACTCGACCACCACCCAGACGGGGTCGATGCGGACTTTTCCAGCGATGGTCTCCTGCTCGTTGCGATCGCCCGCGCCCGCGACATCCTCGACGCCCACCGCAACGAGCTCGACGCAATCACGGCGGCCCTGCTCGAGCACACCACGCTCGACGCCGCCGCGCTCGAGGAGCTGTGGCCGCACGACCTCGCACCGGCGACCGATGCCGACGGTGTGCGCGTGAGCGTGCACCACACGCAAGGGGAGGACCTATGACCAGCCCGCACGACCGCGACGGCCGGTTCTACGGCTACAACCAAGACCCCTACAACCGCGACCCGCACCGCGACCCCTACACCGGCGAACAGATCGAGCCAACCCGACCGCTCAGCGGTAGCGACACCACCCGGGAGCACGAACCCACCCCGATCGCCCGGGCGCAACCGTTCCTCGACGACCGCAGCTCCACCCGCACACCGCGGCTGCGCGAGGTCTCGGCGACCATGTACCGCTACATCGGTGGCGTCGCCGTGAGCGCTGTGATCGCCGGCCTTGGCGCATGGTTGGTCACGACGGTGGCGGTCTGGATTGTCGGCGCGGTCGGCGACTTCTACGTCCGGGAACCGGGCGCACCCACCGCCGACACGGTCGACGTCGGCGCAGCGGTGTGGCTGGCAGTAGCCGCCACACTCGTAGCGGGCGTGCTCGCCTGGGTCATGACCCTCGTGCTGCCCATGCCGATGGTGTTCTTCCGCATCGCGGCACTCCTTGTGGGCCTGCTCGTCACCGCCCGCATCATCGTCAGTGACGCGCCCGCCCAGCAGTGCATTCCCGCCATCGCCGCGGTCGGACTGGTGGGGCTCGTTGTGCTCGGTCTCGTTGGGAGGATGGGCGAGACAATCGCCCACGACCGCAAGGACCTCACATGAGCGAGCACCACCCCGAGCGCAGCGAGTGGACACGGGAACGGCAGTCGTTCTCCTGCACCGACGACATCTGGAACGCCGCGAAACACGCCTGGGCCGACCAGCTCGACGAGCACCCGGCATGGACCGACTGGCTCGAAACCGCGATCGCCGAAGCCGTCGACACCACCCGTGCGCTCCACGGCGGGCAGCTGGCGAGCGCACCGGCGCGCATCCCGCCCGGCCGCCGCGACGGCACCACCGCCGGACCACCCCGGCGTCGACGGTCCTTCACTTGCCAACCCCACATCTGGGCGGGCGCCCGCGACGCGTGGTGGACCGAACGCCGCACCTACCCACAACTGAGCGACTGGATGCAGGCCGCGATCGCCACGAAAGCCGGACTCGTAAAACCCATCACGGAAGGACCTCGCCATGAAACGCACTAAGACCGCGCCACCACCGGCGCCCGAACCGTGGAACCCCGACCAGTGGCCCGACCCCGAGCCTGACCCGCCCGTGGCGACCGACCCGGCGCCGACACAGCCAGCACCGGCGGTCGACAGCGAGCACCTGCCCGATGCGCACCTCGACGACGTCGACGACTTCGTGCCACCCCACTTCGGCACCGTTGCTGCCGCGACTCCACCGGCGACCCAACCCACCGCGGTGGGCGATGACGACCGCGGCGCCAAGCGTGGGCCGTCACGCGCGTTGCGGCGTGGTGCGATCCTCCTGGGCGCGGTCGTCGCCGCGGCCGCTGTGATCGGTGTTGGTCTCGTACTGATCCTGCCCGGCACCGACCAGCCCGCGCCCCGCGATCCCGTGCAGGCCCTGACGTCGACGCCGCAGCCGTCGACGACCACGGGTGCAGCCGCAGGCGATGCCGACTGTCCCTCGACCGTGCGCGGCAACGTCACCACCGGCCGCGACCCCGGCGACCAATCCTCCGGCGCCGGGGTAGTCAAAGCATTCGACTACGCCTACTACGTGCGTCGCGACGCCGTAGCCGCGCGAGCGTTGGGCACCCCCGCCGCCCGGATGGGCAGCGCGCAACAGATGCAGCCCTTCATCGACAAACGCATACCCGGAACCCGCCACTGCCTGTCGATCACCAACGAAGGCAAAGGCCTCTACACCGTCGAACTCACCGAGACCGCACCGGGAGGAGGTGCCCCGACCGTCTTCCGCAAGCGTGTGCAAACCACGACCGCCGACGGAAAGAGCTGGATCGTCTCTATCGAGGCGATCACCTAACAACGAATCACCCGGACTGCCACCTCAGCAGCCCACCAACCACAACCGAAAGGACCGTGAGCCAGTCATGCCGTCTACTCACAGCCCCACCGCCCGCCACCGCGCAAACCCCGAACACTCGCGCCGCCACCACCACCTCACCGCCGCCGTGCTCGCGGCCGCGGTGACCGCCGGACTCGGCCTATCCGCCGCGCCCGCACTGGCCACCCCCGACCAAGGCGGAGTCACCCCGACCCCGCCGAGCCAGGGCGGGGTCACCGACACCCCGACCCCTGACGACCAAGGCGGAGTCACCACACCCCCGCCCCCGCCGGCCACCCCGCCGGGCCGCGGTTTCATCCCGCCGCCACCGCAGGAAGCGCCGTACCAGCCCTACGTCGAACCGCAGACCTACAACGCACCGACCTATGAGCGGCCGTACACCCCGGCACCACCGCGCGCCTACACCGCGCCGAAGCCGACGCCGCCGGTGAAGCCGATCGCACCCCCGCCCGAGATGATGCGCGTGGGCAACTACGTGGTGCCCGTCACCGACGTCAAGAAGCAGGTCCCCGGTATCACCCAGGAACAAATCAACTCGATCAACGCCTGGTCGGCCTACGGCGAAGCGAAGATCGCTCAGGGCCTGATCAGCGTGGGCGTCCCCGAGGACGAGGCGTCGCGCCAAGCCGCGGCGACGATCATCGGCGTGATGGGCGGCGGCACCGCCGGTGCGCTCGCCCTCGGCGTTCCCGCCGCGGTCACCGGCGGAGTCGGGGGCGCCCTGATCGGTGGTGTCACCGGCGCCATCATCGGTTCGACCCTGGTCGTGCCCTGGCCCGGTGCCCACACCGGGACTGGCGCGCTCATCGGCGCTGGCGCGGGTGCGGCGATCGGTGCTGCCGCCCTGGGCATCCCGGCCGCCGTCGTCGGCGGCATCGCCGGCGGCACCCTCGGCGGTTTCCTGGCACACGCTCTTGGCGCCGGGGACCCGGGCGCGAACCCGGCCCGGCCGCGGCTCCCCGGCCAGCCCGAACCCCGGCCGCGCACCGCTCCGCAGCAGGCACCGACCGGACCGAACCAGTTCGAGGTGCACTTGCCCGCGCCCGAGGCGGCACGCGCCGGGTTGCCGGCCGTGGACTATCAGGTCAACGTCCGCGGCGACGTGTCGGCCTCGGTCGACGTGGCCGGTCAGACGATCCGGGCGGGGTGGTCCGGCGAACAGGCTCAGGCCCCCTATGCAGTCCTGGGCGCAGCCGCACCGCAGGCGCAAAAGGCGGTCCGTGAGGTCACCAAGGACGTCACCGACCAACTGAGCAAAGCCGTCCCCGGGTTGACCGTGAGTTGGCCCCACGCCCCCGCACCCGCCGGGCGGTAACCGATCCGGTGAGCGGGTGGGAGGCCGTCACGAGGGGTGCGGCCTCCCACCCGGCAAGCCAGTGCAAGTGTCAGTGGGACGTGATAGGCACGGACCAACCACAAACAGCCAGCCGCGGCCGCGCGGAGACCTTTCGAGCATGAGGAAGCAGGACCACATCATGGATACCGGCGTTATCGCGATCCTCTGTCTGCTCGTCGTGTGCGTCTTCTTCGGGCTGCTGGCCCTGCTCATCGGCTACCTCACCGATCCACCCCGACCGGCACGCTGGATAGCCAACCCCTACCCCGGCCGCTCGCCCTACTACGATCCGGGCCGCACCTGGACACCACTGGTTCAGCGCGCGCTCCTGGTCGGCGTCGCCACCACGTTCTGCCTACTACCCGGGCTCATGCTCCTGGGCTTCGGCGCATCAGCGAACACCGCCGGCCGCAGCCGTAGCCGCAACTGAGGGTTGCGAGTAACGCGAGAATCCCTACTGTCACCACCATGGCCACAGAACTCTTCGACTGGCTCGGTCTGAGCCCGACACAAGGACGAGTGGGCGTTGTCGCACTCGTCCTCATCGCGGTGTGGATCGGATGTGAAGCGTTGCACCGCAACGCGAGCATCAATGTGTCCACCCAGATCCGGACACTCACCGCCTACCTCGCCGGCGGCGCCGCCCTGCTGTTCGCGGGCCTCGTCCTAATCTGACCCGCGCACCCGGCGGCGGGCGATCAGCGCGAGGACTTCAGCGACCTCCTCATTCTCGGTGAACTCACCGCGCGCCGAGCGAGTCAGAAACTCGATGTCGTCACGTTGCGGGTCCCAGCCCTCGAGGACGTTGTTGTCGATCGCCTGCACCACTCCACGGACCTGGCGGTCGGTGAGACCCGAGAACAACTCCGGCCAACGGGCGATCCATCGTGACTCAGTCATCGCCACCTCATTCCCCGCCGTCAGTCGGGGAGTTCCCCGACGTCGAAAGAGTGCGGCCACTGGAAGAACCCGCCCGATGGAGAGGGGTCCCACGTGTAGGCCGGGGACAGTCGGTAGGTCCACACCCGGTCCTGGTGGGTGATGTCGGCGTAGGTGACGCCGTTGACGGTGCGGCGACGAATGCGCCCGCCGTCGTCGCGCCACCGGGAGAACGCGGCCAACCGCGGCGGCGCCTCATCGGCTTCCATGGTCAGCGGGAAATCGGTGAACGTGCCCTTCTCGCACTCGTAGTGGCCACGGTCGGGGTCGTGGACGGTGACGTTCATGGCTTCATCCTTCCCCGGGGTCCGGGAGGTCGTGGCGCAGGCGGTGCATGGTTTCAGAACAGGGCGATTTGGTCGCGGGCGGCGAGTTCGGCGGCGCGTTGGTGGGCTTGTGCGACGGCGAGTTTGACGGTGGCTTCGGGTAGTGCGAGGTCGTGGGCGATGTCGGCCCAGCTGCGGCCGTGCTCGCGCATATCAGCGGCGAGGTCCTGCACTTCGCGATCGTGGGCGTCGGGGTCGTCGTCAGTCGTCACGGCGTGCCTTTTCCGCTGTCGAAGCCGCGGTCGCGAAGGTGTTGAACATCGGGGATGCTAACCCGCGCAATGAAGTAGCACTGGACCGCTCCTGCAACGAGCACCACAGCGCCGCACACCCACGTCGTGGTATTCCCGTTGTTGAGGGCGGCTGCGGTGGCACCGCATACGACGGTGATCGCGGCCAAGGCCATCGCGACCCGTTGGAGTTGCCGTGCACGGGCAACAGCAGCCGCCGCGTCCTCGCGGTGGCGAGGCCGGAAGTGGTCAACGCGCTGCCGCACTATCCCTGAGGCGAGGATCGCGACGGCCCCGACCACGATGAGGATGGTGGCTGTCAATTCCATAGGTGCTCTCTCCTTCGGTGGTGGAAGCCTGGCAGTGCGTCAGATGCGGGCGAGCGTGTCGCGGATGGCCAGCCACCGGGTTTCGGCGGTCTGCTGGTGGCCGGTGAGGGCCGTCCAGTGGCCGGCGAGCTCGACGGTGGGGCGTTCAGCGGTCACTTGGGTCATGCGGGCCAGTAGTGCGCGGTAGCCGCGGCGGTACCAGCCGTCGACGAGAGCGGCGGCGAGGTAGGGCAGGTCGGCACTGTCGGCGACGGGGCGGCCGTGACGGGGTGAGGCGATTTCGAGCATGACGCTGCGAGTGCGGGTGGTCAGTCCTCGATCGGCAAAACGCGCATTGACCAGAACAGGTGTGGCGGGGCTACCTTCGTCGAGCAACGCCACGACGGTGTCGAACACGTCTTGATGCACTGCACTGAGGAACACCACACTCCCGGCGGGAAGCACCCTGGTGGTAGTGCCGGCGTCGCGGTCGGCGCGCGAGCCGATCAGCGCATCGACGACCTGGCGGGCCCGGGCCGGCGGTGCCCACAACAGCGCGGTGAGCATGTCCAGTTCCAGGGCGAGGGTGTTGTCGAACTCGGCGGTGTCCTCCCCGACAGCTCCCGTAAGAGTGAGGTCATCACCGCTGGCAACGGTTTCCAGTTCAGGCAGCGGCTCGATCGCGGTGGCCGGCGGCTGCGGCAAATCGCGGTGTGCGACCTCGGGATTCTCGGCCATGACGATCACCTGCTGTCTCCTTGTTCGTATCGGCGGGTTACGCGACGTCGCTGCGGACGCCGGTGAGGTCTTCATGTGCCCACTGTTCGCATTGGGCGGCCAGTTCGGCGAGCTCGTCGCCGTAGCGGGGATCTCCCTCGGCGTAGGCCAGTTCGGATTTCGCCCAGTAGGCCACGGCGCGCGCTGCGTAGTCGGTGGTTGTCATCGTCATCGTGTCCGGTGGAGGTAGTGAGCATGGGTGAGCGGGTCGGTGAACGCATCCCATCCGCCGGTGTAGTTGCCGGCGACCAGCGCGCGGACCTCGGGGGCGGTCAGGTCGGTGCAGTCGGCGGGGAGTTGGTCGGTGCAGTCAGCGATCCAGGCCCGGGCTTCGTCGTACAACTCGACCTCGGTCACCTCGACGAGGTGTTGGGGTGTGGCGGTCATCGTCGATCCCCTCCTCGCCTCAGGCGGCCTGTGTGCTGAGCGCTTTGATGTGATCGGGACGGAAACCCGACCAGTGGGTGTCGCCGGCGACCACGACGGGGGCTTGCAGGTAGCCCAGGCTCATCACGTAATCGCGCGCGGCCTCGTCGGTGCTGATGTCGACCACCCGGTAGTCGAGTCCCTGCTTATCGAGGGCCTTATAGGTGGCGTTGCACTGCACGCATGCGGGCTTGGTGTAGACGGTGATCGCGGTTTTCTCGCTCATGGTCCGGGCCTCTTCTCTGGTGTCGTCGCGAGAGGTTTACTCTTAGCTCCGATTGTACCGTGAATAGTGTTGTTGCGCAATAGGTTTGCGCATTTCACGGTAGGTTTTGAGGGTGTCTGGTGGTGGTGCTTTTCCTGATATCTGCCGCCCATTCGCCCTGGCGGGGTGGGTCAATGGAGCGCAGGGGAGAAGTCGCCGCGAAATAAGCGGCGCCGAGCGGGAGCGAGGCAGAGCGCGTGGCGAGTTGTTGCCGAAGCGGAGTTGACGCGGTCCGTCTGGGCGCCATGACAATTCGGCAGACCAGGCAAAGTCCCGGTGGTGAGCGCGGATAGTCGCCAGGGCCGTCAGTGCGCGCGTGCGTCTGAAATGTGTGTCAGGGCAGCGAGAAAGGGTAGGGGTGTGCACATCGGGGGAGTTCGCACCCCTACCCTTTCCGTCCTGTGAGGTGCGGTCGTCGTGAGGTTGTGTGGCAACGCCCGGTACGACCGCCCGGTCACGATAACAAAGATTGAGTTTGCTGTCCGCGCTCAACGATGCCGGGTGTGCCACTCGCGGGGGTGGGCACGCTGGGTGCCGGGCACGGCGCGCAGCGCCTGCGGTGCTTCGGGTTCGATGCCCGAGGCACCGGACCCGCCCCGCCTGCGCGGGGTGGGTCCGGGCTCGGCGGTCAGGCCGTTGCGGTGGTGTCGGTGGTCTCGCCCTGGGGGCGGTGGCCTCGGAGTTCGGGGTAGGGCACGGTGTGGCGAATCATGCGGCCGCCGAACGGTGCCGGTGTTTGGACGCTGACGGTCTTTTTGTTGGTGCGCAGTACGGGCGTCCATCCGTGGTGTCGGATCTTGACCAGGTCACCGGCGGTGATGGTGTCGGGACTGTAGTCGCCGGCCTTGCCGTCGGCGATCTGGGCGGTACGCACGTCTGTCCAGTAGGTGATGTTTGCGGCGCGTTCGGCCATGCGGGCGATGAGGCGGTCGCGGTACTCGCCGGTCGCGGCGGTGGTCTTCTCGGTGTGTTTGACGCCTCGGCCGTCGGTGAACAGGGTTCGGGTGTGTCCGTCGAGGGCGCGTTGGTCGGCGCGCTGCTCGGCTTCGAGTTTCTGGATCCGGTTCGCGACGGTGACCGGGTTGTGCCGGAGTTCGGTCGTGCGGGCGGCGGATTCGGCGCGGTTGGCGGCGTGGTCGGCGTCGCGGTCGGCGGCTACGGCTTTGCCGAGGGCGTTGTGGGCGCGGTCGATCGCGCGGCGGTGCCGGCCTTCGCTGTGGTGGCCGACCTTGATCGGTTCGCCGCCTGGGGGGAGCGCGGCGGTGGCGCGTTGCTCGGCGGTCCATGCGGCCTCGGCGGCGGCGGCGCGGCGGTCGGCTTTGTTCTCGAGTGCGGCGACCCGCTCGGCCTGACGCGCGGCGCGGTCGGCTTCGGCCTGGGCGGGGTCGCGGTGGGTGCGGTCGATCTCGACGGTGACGGTGTGGCCGGCCTCCTCCAACGCGCGGGCGGCGCGGGAGATCTTGTACTCGTTGGGCTGACGGTCACGGCTGGACTGAATGCCCATCAGGCCGAGCGAACGAAACCAGCGAAACCCGTTCGCCTTCAACAGTTCGTAGGTGCCGTCACCTCGGACCATGCCGTCGGCGAGGGTGCCGTCGGCGGCGGTGTGGGTGATCGTGATTTCGGTTCATGGGTTGGGGTTCTCTCCTGGTGGTGGGTGTGGGTGGTGGCGTGGTCAGCGGTGCAGGGCGAAGTCATGGACTTTCACCTGGCGGGGGGCGTCGATGCCGTCCAGGTCGGGCAGGGTGGCGGTGCGGTGTCCGGCGGCGTGGCGGCCGGTGAGGGTGAAACCGTGCTCACCGGGGGTGACCATGGCGAGGTACCAGCTGGTACCCATCGGGCTACCGAGCAGGCCGGGCACGTACTTGGTGTGTGAGGCGCCGGTGTGGGCGTTGACGGTGGTCACCTCGGTTGCCCACGTCACCGACACGAGCGCGAACAGCGGGCCGTCGAGGTCGGTGACCGGCTCACTGGTGCCGGCGGTGAGTGGTTCGACTGGGGTCCCGGGGTCGGGGTGTCCGGGAAAGGCGTCGACGCGGCCGATGATGCGGGCGCGGGTGCCGTCGCTGAGGGTCGTGGGGATGGTGGTCAGTGCGGCGCGGCTGGTGGTCATGGTGTGCTCCTTCGGGTCTGGGGGTGAGGTGGGTCGGTCAGTGGGCGTGGAGGTCGCGGCGGGCGGCGGCGCGGTCCTGGCGGTTGGCCTGGCGCTTGGCGGCGCGGATGGTGTGCCGGTTCTGGTGGGTGCGGCTGGTGTTTGTAAAGACATCGCGCTGGGTGCCGTTGCGGGTCGGGCGTGCCATCGTGGGTTCCTCCTGCGGCCGGGTGGTTTGTTTGACACCTGCCATCTCGTCGCCGGCGGGAGGTCGGTGCAAGGGTGTTCACAGCGAAAAAGTCATCCGGGGCGCAGCCCTGTAACCCGCAGGGCGGATTAGTTTTTCGCGGCCCTTGTCGCCGGGCCGACCAGAGGTACGAGAATGGAAGGGGGCAACAAACCCCTGCCCGTGCGGCGCAGCCGCACACCCCTCGTTCCGGGACGCAGTCCCGGTCCTGTCAGAGTGGCGGCGCAGCCGACAGAGAAGGTGCCCCACTGCCGCACTGCCAGCAGTACGGCTCGACGCGACCACACCGGACGCACGTGGCAGGGAAGGTGATTGTGCGGGAGCGACGCGGGTCCGGGAGGGCTTGGTGTCGCGGCAGCTCTGGGTGTTTGTCGTGTAGGAGACTGTTCGTGTGACGGACGACGATGCGGCAACAGAATTGCCACCAGTTTTGTACCACTACACCGATGCTGCTGGTTTGCACGGAATTCTCGGTCCGGGAAAGGGTCCGTTTCAGGTTGCTTTCCCTGACGACGATTCCAAGTTTCGCCATCAGGGCGACAACAATATATACACCAATGGCAAGGCCGCGTTATTTCGCGCTACCGATATTCGCTATATGAATGACTCGTTAGAACTCGTGTTTGGTGCACGAATTGTGAGTGAGCGAATGAAGCAAGCCGCCGAGGAGCACGCTCATCCTGCCCTGGCCTCGACATTTGCCGAAATTGCAGAGGCGTTTGAGCCGACCAGAGTATTCGAGTGGCCGTTTCGCTGCTTTGCGGTGTGCTTCTGCGGAGATGGTGATCTTTTGAGCCAGTGGCGAGGATATGCGGGCGGGGTAGGCGGGTACTCGATTGGGTTTCCACGCGAGGTTTTGGAACGATACTCGTATGGCATTCATCCCAAGGCCGCGTCTAACACTTTTAATATTCCGAGTCAGGCAACATTAGTTCAGGTGGGTTACGGAGAAAAGGTTGCGCGGGAGCGTGCAGACGCACTGGTTAGTTGGGTGGAGCACGCATTCGATAACGGAGGAATTCTCCTGGACCCGGACGGGCGGCCAGCATATTTCGCAGCCCTGGCAACGTTCCGCGAGATCGCGGGAATTAAGCATGAGGCGTTCCAGGAGGAACGTGAATGGCGCTTGGTGTCTGTGTCAGGGGTCCATATGGAGGTGCGGACACGACCCCGCGCTAGCGGGGTCGTGCCGTACATGGATGTGGTGGTGAACGGACGGCTGAGCGGTGAGCACGGCCCTGACTATGTCTCGGATGCGCCGTTAGCTGAGGTAGTGGTGGGACCGACGGAGATGCCTGACGCTCAAGTCGGGGCGGTCCGGGATTTGTTGAGGTCCCGCGGTATGTGGGGATTCCGGGACGTGCCGGTGGTCAAGTCGGAAGCGCCCTTCCGCGGGTAATCGGCCAGGCCCGTCGGGCCTGGCCCGGCGCGGCGGTCAGGCCGTTCCGTAGATGGGTGTGGTGGTGAGGATGAGGCATTCGCGGTTGTCATCGTCGGCGATGATGATGGCGTGGCTGTTGGTGAGGAGTTCGGCGAGTCCGAGTGCCCACTCCGACATTTTGAGGTCGAGCATGTTGGCGATGTCGATGAGTGCCGGTGGGTTGTCGAGGATGTTGGTGGCGCGGATGATTTCGCGGGCCGCCGGGGTGACGTCGATGTTGGTGATGGTCCAAGCCATTGGTGACTCCTTCGTTTGGGTTCGCGGGGTTGCGAACGTCGGAGTTGGTGGGACCGGGCGGGGTGGGCTGTCAACCCCGGAGAGTCCGTGTGCGCCGGAGGCCAGTTCGGTTGCGAGCGTGGCGAGTACGGGTTGCCGGGCTGGTCGGAGCGTGTGGGCGTAGCGTAGCGGAGAACACGCGGCAGCGTGCGGGTGTGGGTTGACGGGTCGGGTCCCGGGTCGGTCATGGTTGGTCGACGTGCGCGCTGCTGTGGTGACCACGCACCTGGGTAGGTCGTTGACTCCCGGTGGTGGCCGGTGCGGAGCGTAGCGGAGTCGCCGGCCGCCACCGGTTGATGTTGTGCGGCCGTCAGGCCGGTCCGCTGTGCCTCCCGGCTGGGGCCGCCGGTGGGGCGGCCCCCGGTGCTGGGGTTAGGCGGCGTCTTCGGTGTGGGTGAGGGTGTCGGGGTCGAGTGCTGCGGCGATCTGGCGGGCGGTGGTGAGGACGCGGGCGGCGGTGTCGGCGATGATGTCGGTGTTGCCTTCGGCCCATCCGGCGATGTAGCCGATGCTGTAGTCGCTGGTGTCGATTCCGAGCATTCCGGCGGCGACGTAGGCGACGGATTCGGCTTCGACTTCGCAGCGGCCGCGGTGGGCGATGTAGTCGGCGGTGTCGATGTCGGCGTGCATGAGGGCGTGGGCGGTCTCGTGTAGCACGGTCTTGGCGGCCTGGGCGTCGGTGAGGTCGGCGGCGATGACGATGCGGCGGGTTCCGTCGGTGGTGGTGTAGCCGTTCGTGCCGGTCTCGGGGATCTGTTCGCGGCTGACGGTCCAGCCCTGGGCGGTGATGTAGTCGACGGTGCGGCTGTAGATGTCGGCGGGGTCGTCACCGATGAGGGTATGGGTGGGGCTGGGGAGGTCGGTCCAGACTCGGGCCTTGGGGTTCTTTGTGCGCATCCAGTCGGTGACCTCGGTGATGGGGTCGGTTTGGGCGATGTCGAACACGGACAGGATCGGGTAGGTGGCGATCTTGCATTCGGTGTCGTCGCCGGTCTCGGGGTCGGTGTCGGTGATCGTGCGGGAACTGAATCCGCGGATCCGGATCGCTTTTTCTCCCTTGCGGACGTGGCGTCCGAGTTCGAGCCATTTGTTGTATCCGGCGACCTGGGAGGCGTCGGGGCGTTGGGCGATGATGAGCATGAGGTTGTTGAGGCTGTAGGCGTGGAACTTGGTGGCGTAGTCGAGGAACGCGGCCCACTCGCCGGTGTTGGTGAGTGCGGCGACCTTGTCGGTGATGGTCGCGTGCAGCTGCGCGGCGAGTTCGCGGCGTGCGGCGGCTCGGTCTTCGCGGCTGATGGTGGTGGTACGGGCCATGGTGGATGCCTCCCTGCGGTGTGGGCCTCGGCGGGCCGGTGCTTTGCGTGACACCTGCCATGTCTTTGCCGGCGGGAGGTCGGGGCAAGGGTGTTCACAGTGAAAAAGTCATCCGGGGCGCAGCCCTGCAAACCCGTAGGGCGGATTAGTTTTTCGCGGCCCTTGTCGCCGTGCCGACCAGAGGTAAGACAATGGTGGGGGTCAGCAAAGCAACCCCGATGCGGTTGGGTGGCGGCGTAGCCGCTTCGGATCAGGTGGCGGCGCAGCCGCCAGAGGCAGCACCGTTGGTGCTCGCGCGGGTTACCGTGACGGTTGTGGGTGGCCCAGCTGACGAATCGCTCGACGTCGACGACGACGAGTATCCGTTGTGCTCGTTCTGCGGTCGGGAGAGGCCGGTGTGGCTGCACGATTTGGACCCGGACAAGACGAGGTTCCGCAAGTACGGCAAGGGCCACACCCTGAGTACCTGGTGGGCGTTGTGTCAGGTGTGTGAGGACGCCTATCAGTCCGGGGACGAGGACCGGGCGGTGGGACGCATGATGGTCCTCGACAGCGAGTGGAACATCGACTGGCACATGGCCGAACGCACCGGGACCACCTTCGATCTTGTGGAGAGCGTGCGCAAGCCGTTGCGGGTGTTCCGTGCGGCCGATCGTGGTCGGCGCCGCATTCGCAGGCGCGGGGACACCGATCATTCGTGACGGCCTAGACGTCGGGTCGGGGCCGCCGTGGTGGCGACCCCGACCCGCTGCCCGGTTAGGCGATCCAGCGTCCCGGGGTGATCTGGCCTTCGAGTCCGCCGAGCTTGGCGGCGAAGGCGGCCGCATCGGCGAGGATGGGCCAGGGCTCGGTGAGTACCTGCTGCCAGCTGGACCAGTCGGTGTCGTCGCCGGTGATGGTGGCGGCGAGGTCGGGGTGGCGGCTCTCGGCGATCATCGTGGCGAGCTCGCGGGCTGCCCCGGCCCGGCGGGCCGTGGTTCGGCCGGCGGCGATGAGGTGCAGGCCGGCGTCGTGGATGGGGTCGGTGGTCTCGGGGTTGGTGGCGACGAGGTCGGCGGCGGCCCAGAGCAGATCGGCGACGCTGCCGACGGCGGCAGCGGTGTCGACGGTGTGAGCGATGTAATCCATGAGGAGTCCCTTCGTCGTGGTCCGGCCGGTGTGGCGGACGTCGAGAGACCTGGGGGACCGGACGAGGGTGGGCTGTCCACCCCGTAGAAGCAGGCGCGCCGGAAGCCACTTTCGTCGTACGAGCGCAGCGAGTGAAAGTGGTTGGAGCGCACGGGCGTAGCGCAGCGGAGAACGGGCGGTAGCCGCCTGGTGTGGGTTGACAGCTCGGGGGTCCCTGTCGGTCACACTTGGTCGACGTGCGCGCGCACATAGGTGACCACCCACCTGAGTCGGGACTCTTCCCGGGTCGGGGGCGCAGCGCAGCGGAGCCACCGGGCCGGGACAATGCTGTGCGGCCGTCAGGTCGCTCCGCTATGCCCCTCGGGCTGGTCGGTCAGCCGGTGCTCGTGCGGCAGGTTCGGCATTCCCACTGCCCGTTGATGAGGGCGCACTTTCGGCGTTCCTCGCACAGCCAGCAGGTCTGTCCGGGCTTCTCTTGTTGACCGGTCTGGATCGCGAGGTGTTGTTCGGCGGCGGCGTCGATGCGTAGTTGTTCCTGGGCGCGGTAGGCCAGGGCGACGTCGTGGTCGCGGGCGGTGTGGGCGTCGGCGGTCATCGGTTGGCCGCCGGGGTTGTGGCGCAGGAAGGTTCCGAAGTCGCGGCGGCACTGTCCGCAGGGGTGGCCTTGGGTGTCGGTGGGGTTCGCGCAGCCGGGGAGGGCGCAGCGGGGGAACAGTTCGCCGGTAATGGTCACGATGCTTCCTCGAGGTGGCGGGTGTGAGCGGGGCCGGGGCGGTGGGCCGCGACCGTGAGAGGTCGCGGCCCACCGCACAGCTGGTCTAGTCGAGTGGCACGTCGGCTGCCTGCTTGTCCCCGGCGATGACCTGCTCGACATCGGAGAGGGCGTAGCCGGTCACCTCGACAAGGAAGTGCAGGTAGCCAGCGCGGGCCTCGACCTGGCTGCCGCCCAGGTAGTGGCTGTCACCGACGTTGCGCCAGGCGTCTTTCCACATGTGCGCTTCCCGCGATGCCAGGGCGATGCCGAGTCCGATGATCTGGGCGCGGTCGGCGGTGGTGGCCTGCTCGATCAGGTCGGCGGGGTCGCCGCCGAGGATCGTGGCCGCGATCTCGGCGGCGTTGCCCTGCATGCTGTTCGCGCCGAACATGTCGTGATGGGCGCGCATCGAGGTCGCGAGGAACTTCGCGACCGTCGGGGCGCTGCCCTTGGGCAGGGTCTTGCGGGCCAGCCACGCGGTCAGCTTCTCGATCCGCACCTCGCGGGCGGTGAAACTGGCGGCGTTGAAGACCCGCACCCGGCGACGCTCCTGCTTACGCGCCTCCTTCTCGTCGTCGCTGAGGTCGGCGGTGGCCGTGTCGCTGCTCGGTGCGCTGTGGCTGTAGGGGCGCTCGGTGAATCCGAGGTCGTCGTTGCGCGGGACATACCAGGTGGTTTCGATCTCGCGGGTGACGTTACGGGTGAGGGTGCGCGGGTCGCGCAATCCCTCGGACGGTTCGGCGTCGTCGTCGAACACGTCGTCGTCCAGCGACCAATCGATGGAGTCCTCGGCGACCGCGTTGCCCTCGACGTCGGTCCACGATTCGGTCTCATCGGCCCACACGTAGGCCACGCGGTGATCGACCGGCACGTCCTCGATGGTCGCCGCTTTACCGTCGGCGGTCAGCAGACGGTCGAGCTTGTGGGCCTCGTTGTAGAGGGGCTGGCGGGTCACAGCCGCGATCCCCTCGGCGGCGTAGGCGGCGACCTGGGCCAGCAACTCGGCACGCTCGTCGGCATTGTCGGCCAACTGCTTGGCCTGGAAGTCGAACCGTCCGCTACGTGCGGCGTTGAGGAGCCACTGTTGCGCCTCGGGATCGTGGTCGTAGGCCGCCAATGTCGCGGACTGCTCCAACGTCAGCCCTGCGCCCTGGTCGAGCAGGTCCAGGGCGGTCGCGGATTTCGCGACCGCCAGGGTGGCGTCTACGTCCTTCTTCTTGGTGCGGGTGGCCTTGGCGATCTTGGTCGCCGACATCCCGGCAAGCGCGAGTTGTTCGATCGCGGCCACGCGATCGGAGGCGCGCAACTCTTCGCGCTCGAAACTGGCCAGCTGCTCCAAGATTCGATCAACCGTCACGGCCTTGTCGTCGGCGTCAGTCGCGACCGGGACCACGTACACCGGGACGCTGGCGAGCGCGTTCTTCCGCGCCGCCAGGGTCCGGCGCTGCCCGTCGCGCACCCGCACCTCGCCGTCGACCTCGACAGCGAGGATCGGCTGACGCACACCGTCGCGGATCGAATCGACGAACTCGGCGGTTAGGGTGGCCTCGGCCTCGGTACGAATGTTGGTGTCGATGACCAGATCGGCCGGGTTGAGGTGGCGCAGCTCGCCCGTCGCGGTGACGGTCTCGGTGGTGGTGTTGCTCGTCATGGGGTTTCTCCCTTACTGTGGTGGGTGAGACCCCGGCCAGCTGAACCCTGGCCGGGTTTTCTATTGCCCGCGTGCCGGATTGCGACGCGGAGGTCTTTTCTAGAGGTCGCCGAACTCTTCCCAGTGGGCGATCGCGTCGGCGGCGGCGACGGCGGGGTCCAGGTCGTCGTTGTAGGCGTCTTTCCAGCCGAAATCGGGCAGGTCGCGGTGGCTGAATCCGTTGGTGCGCTGCCGGATGACGCGGTCAACTCCGTACATCCACACGGCGAACTCCCGGTCACCGTCGGCCTCGGTGATCCGATTCGGCTCGTGCGCGGCGATCTGGTCGGCGAAGGCCTCGACCTTGGCGGGGTCCTTGGTGGCGATCCAGGCGTTCATGTTCTGTGTCCTTTCGGCTGGTCAGTGGTCTAGTCGCGGGTGAAGGTGCGGCCTGCGCCGAGCTGGTCGATGCCGCAGCATTCGCAGAGCCAGTAACCGGGCGGGTCGATGTCCTCGGCCTGGGTCAGGTAGCCGTGATCGGACATGAATGCCACGACCTCGGCGGTGCTCTCGGTGTCGAGGCCGCTCATGTCTCCGTAGGCGACGGCGACGGCGCAGCTGTTGCACAGCTGGTAGGCGATGGTGGTGGCGCTGGTCATGGTGACCCCTCCCGTTGTGAGTGCTGGTTTGCGTTTGCACCGGCCAATCTCTTCGCCGAAGCGAGTGGGCCGCAGGGGTGTTCACAGTGAAAAAGTCATCCGGGCGCAGCCCTGAAACCCGCAGGGCGGATTAGTTTTTCACGGCCCTTGCGGACCGGGAGTGGAGGTAAGAGAATGCGGCGATGCAACGCAAACCGACTCAGCCCGAAGGGCTGCACAGCGCGGCGTAGCCGCTCCGATGAGATGACGGCGCAGCCGGCAAAACAGACCGCAACCCGTCGCGGCCAGGCGACCTCACGTCGCGGACGCCGGCACACCAGACCCACGAGGCGGTCGAGGTGACTGTGCGGGAGCGAGCGACGCGGGTCCGGGAGGGATCGGTGTCGCGGTAGCGCTAGGCGGCTTCGAGCTCGTCCGCTTCTACGACTTCCGGTGGCCTTCGGCAGGTAGCACATCGTCCGGTTTCTGACTGAGGTCATCGTCCCAATCGAAAATGGACGTTCCTCCACGCTGCGGGCCTGGAGAAACTGAACTGCGCCCCGTCGAACCGGGTTTCGCCGCCCGTGAACCGCGCCCCGTCGAACGACCCGGGTTTCGCCGCTGAACCTCTGCGCCGGAAGCCCCCGCATCGACTGTTCAGCATGTCTTGAATACATCGGTTCATGTACTATTTGGATATGGGCATAGTGGTTGAGGCGCAGCGCGACGCGTTGACGAGGTTTGGCTACGCACTATCCGATTCGACGCGCACGCAGGTGTTGGTGCGGTTGCGCCATGGTGGGGCCTATCCGGCGGACTTGGCTGAGTCGATTGGGGTGTCGCGGCAGGTGTTGTCGAATCATCTGGCCTGCCTGCGGGGGTGCGGTCTGGTGGTTGCGGTACCTGAGGGCCGACGGAGCCGGTATGAACTGGCTGACAGCCGGATTGGTCACGCGCTCGACGATCTACTCGGGCTGGTACTTGCGTTGGATGATCCGTGCTGCTCCGAGGAGGCTCGCGATGGCTCGCATTAGTGAGGCAGCCCGTGACCTCTACCGGGCAGAGATGGCAGCGGCAGCTGTCACTGAGGTGGCCGAGCAGCGGTGGCGCCACCTTGAACGCGCCCACATCGTGTCCCAACCCGACCCGTGGTTGCATACCCAGAATCACATTGCCATGTTCAAGTTCGCTGTGCGACAGCATGATCGGCGCGAAGCGCTCGGCCAGGTGGTGCGCATCATCGTCGCCGCTCCGGGATCGTTGAGCGGACGCTACCCCGAGGGCAATACGGGACGGGTTGCCGCCGGTCTGATGCGCCCGATGCCGATTCCTGGCGATATCGCTTCTGCGTTGCGGTCGTGAGCAGCCGCAGACACAGCCAGTGCTGAGCTCGCGCTGCGCGGTGGCGGCAGCGGTACCGGGAAATGATGGCTCATTCTGAGGCTCGGGCGGTCTGCTAAAGCAGAGCTGCGAACATGATGCCTGTCCCACCGGCGGTCAACGCGTGGCATATCCACGGGGATCTGAGACGGGAGCGGCTAAGTGTCGCTACAGCGTTTGACATCGGTGGTGCTGGGGCCGCGGTGCGTGGCAGCTGAACCGACCGGGCTGCGCAGTAGATGGTGAGCGCGAGGAAACCGAGCACAAGTAGCAGCGTGACCGACCCCATCCACATGGGGTTCGATGAGGCGCCGTGCAACTGCGCCATGTCGCTGAGGGCGTCGGTTCCCGACGGGCTGCCGTGGTGGGCGGGGGTAGCAGGAGCTGTGGAGGTGGCAGTGTGCCGGCTCATCACCGCATACATCCAGACCATGGAGGCCATCATCACTGCGGTATAGACGTGGAGTAGGCGGTCGTTAGTCCTCCGCACCGCGAAGACGACCGCGGTCACAGTGCCGAGAGCGAAGAGCAGCAGCAGCGGTAGCAGTGGTAGCTGATTGCCTTGTGGCCACGCCATGACGATCATCGCCAGTGACATCAGGAGCATGAGGCAGTGCGTGATCGACAGTCTCAGCTCGCTGCGGCGGGCGGCTAGGGTGCGGATGCTGTCGATGGCGCCCACCGCGAAGAGGGCGGTGACGATCCACCGCAGGAGTAGGTCGTTGATCACCGGGTCCTCGATCCTCACGAGTTAACTACTATGCGCAGTAGTAGCATACGGTTGGTGGGTGAATCAAAGGCGTTGACGGAGGCTGTTACCCCGTCAATCCAGTCGCGACCGCAGCGCGCAATTTCTCTTCGGGTGGTGGCGCCGTTGCTGGTCGGTGGGCTGGTGCTGTTGTTGGCGGTCTATGCCTGGGTGTCCGGCGCCGCTCGCTACGTCGAGAGTGCGGATCCATATCCTGGGGTGGGCACAGCTGTGGCCGATGTGGTGGGCAATTTTGCTGGCTTTGCATTAGCTGCGGTGATGCTCGGGGGACTGGTCTCGATGGTGCTCACGGCCGTGCCTGACTCGCAGAGTTACATCGACGCTGCGGTCTATCCAGTGTTTCGCCGCGTCCGTCGCGCCGCGGGGTGCTCCGTGGTTGTTGCGCTATTCATGGCTTTCACCGCGGCCGCGGACACCACCGGTGTGTCCGTGGGCGCGATGGTCTCGAGCGGCAAGGTCGGTTACGCGTTCAGTGTGAGTTTGCCGGCGCTGGCGTGGCTGGTGGTGGCGACAGCGGGTGTCGTGGTGCTGATCGGTTCGGTGTCGCTGCGGTGGTCGATGCAGGTGGCGCTGGTGGTTCCCGCGGCGGTTTGTGTGCTCGCCCTGCCCGTGGTCGGCAATGCCGCGCAGGGACCTGACCACGATTACACGACCGGCGCGGTCATTGTCTTCGCGGTGAGTTTGGCGTTGTCGGTGGGGCTGCGGTGGGCTGATCGGTACCGGGTTCGTGGTCTGGGGTCGGCGACCATCGACGAGGCGGCCGACCGGCGTGTTGGCTATGTCGTCCTGGGCGCCGATATGTCGGCACTGGCGGGCGCGGTGGCTGTGACGCTGCTGCTGCGGACTCCCGATGTGTGGTCGTCGGCGTTCGGTCGCGCCACGGGGCTGTTGGTGGCTGTACTGACGGTGCTGGTGGTTGCCGACCTTGTGCGCCTGCGCCGGGGCGTGTCGACGTCGGCAACTTCTGTCCTTGCCGCGTCGACCGCACTGGTGGCCGTGGCCTGCTGGGCGGTGATGGACACCAGGGTCGCACCCGGGTTGATTGCCCACCCATTCACGGCCTGGGATGTCTACCTGGGCTATTCCCTTCCTGGCCCGCCCGATGTCGGATCACTGGTCTCGCTGTGGCGAGTTGATCTCGTCGTGGGTGTGGCGGCGGTGGTGGGTGTCGTGAGCTATCTCGTCGCCGCCCGGCGGGAGCGGGCAAGTGGACACCGGTGGCCGATCCGGCGAACGGTGTCGTGGGTCGCGGGGTGCGCTGTGGTGGTGGTGTCCACCAGCTCTGGGCTGAAGGCCTACGGCAACGCGTTGTTCAGCGTGCACATGGCCGAACACACGGGTTTGACCATGATCGCACCCATCCTGCTGGTGGGTGGTGCACCGATCACCTTGCTGTTGAGGGTGCTGCCGACGACCGGAACCACCGGTGGCGCGGCGTGCCGGCGGGCGCTGCTGATCGTGCTCAGCTCGCGGGGCCTGCAGCTGCTGCTCAATCCGATTGCCGCGTTCGCGTTGTTCGTGGGCTCGTCGTATCTGGTGTACTTCACACCGGTGTTCGACGTCCTCGTCCGCTACCACTGGGGGCACGTCGTGATGAGCGTGCTGTTCCTGGCCACCGGCTACCTGTTCTTCTGGGTGACTGTGGGGATCGATCCTGGACCCAAACAGTTACCGTTTCTGGCGCGGCTTGGTCTGCTGTTCGCCGTTATGCCTTTTCACGCCTTCTTTGGTATCGCGCTGATGACCTCCACCACGGTGATCGGGGAGTCCTTCTACAGCCAGTTGCAGCTGCCGTGGAATCCCGATCTCGCGCGCACACAATGGGTGGGCGGTGTGGTGGCTGCGGTCATCAGCGAGATTCCGATGGTGCTGGTTTGCCTGGTGCTGTTGGCGCAGTGGGTGCGAGCCGAACGCCGACCCGATCGGTCCGAATCCGCCGACATCGATGCCGGCACCTCCCACACCGTCGCTGCGATGGTCTCGCAGTTGGCCCAGCCCCAGCCTCTGTCACCCTCAGCGGTCTATACGCGCGAAGTTCTGCAAACGCAGGCTGTTGGAGACGACGAAAAACGATGACAACGCCATTGCGGCCCCGGCGATCAGAGGATTGAGCAATCCAGCGGCAGCCAGCGGCAGCGCGGCGAGGTTGTAGCCGAACGCCCATGCCAGATTGGTGCGCATCGTGCGTCGCGTGGCCGAGGCGAGTTGCAGCGCCAGAGCGACGGTGGTGAGGTCATCGCGCACTAACACGATGTCGGCGGCGCCGATAGCAACATCGGTACCGCGTCCGATCGCAATGCCCAGATCAGCCGATGCGAGTGCGGGCCCGTCGTTGATGCCGTCGCCGACCATCGCCACACCGGCGCCACTACTGCGCACGTTGTCGATGATGGCCACCTTCTCGGCCGGGAGCACCCCGGCGATCACGTCGTCGATGCCGACGTGCTCCGCGGTGCGCTGCGCTGCGCCGGCGTTGTCACCGGTGACCAGGAACGTGCGAATTCCCATGCGGTGCAACTCATCGACCGCCTGGCGGGCAGAGGGTTTGATGCCATCGCGAATGTCGATCAGGCCCCGGACTGCATCATCGGCTGCGACATAGACTGCGGTGCCCCCAGAGCGCTCGATGTCAGCGCGCCGCGCGTCGATCACGGCGGGCACCACGGCGCTACGGGCGATCCATGCCGGGGAACCCACCTGCACCGTCACACCGTCGATCACCCCTCGCACGCCGCTACCAACGTCGGTGACCACCTCGTCGACCGGTGCGGCAAGCGACTGCGGACCGGCCGCGGCAGCGATAGCGGTGGCGATGGGGTGGCTGGTGTGCTGCTCGAGTGTCGCCGCCCAGCCCAGGATCAGCTCGGCACTGTCGTCGTCGACGGTGTACACGCCGGTGACGTGTGGCTGCCCGTTGGTGAGGGTGCCGGTCTTGTCGAAGACCACCACATCGATCGTCCCGGACAGTTCCAACGCGGCGTGTCCCTTGAGGAAGATGCCCAGTTGGGCGCCTCGCCCGGTAGCGATCACCAGCGCCATGGGCATGGCCAGGCCCAGCGCGCACGGACAGGCGATGACCAGCACGGCCACCGCGGCACTCACGGCGTGCTCCCATGACGCCCCGGTGAGCGACCAACCCACGACAGTGGCTGCGGCTAGGGCGATGACACACGGAACGAAGATCGCGGCGATACGGTCGGCGACGCGTTGAGCGCGAGCCTTGGCTGTCTGCGCGCTGTCGACGAGCGCGATCATCTCGGCCAGGCGGGTGTCCTCACCGACTGCGGTGACTTCGACGCGTAGTCGCCCGTCGAGGCACGTCGTGCCCCCGACGGCGGTGGAGCGTTGCTCGGCTGACACCTGAACCGGCGTCGTCTCACCGGTCATGGCGCTGAGGTCCACAGTGGCGGCGCCCTCGATCACCTGCCCATCTGATGGAATGGTCTCTCCCGGCAGCACGATGAGTCGTTGCCCCACTTTGAGTTCCGCGAGGGGTATGAGCATGGTCGTGTCCCCTGCGCACTCGACTCGGGCGTCGGTGGCACGCAGGGCGGCCAGCGCTGTCAGTGCTTGAACGGCCTGTGTCCGGGCACGCGCCTCGTAGTAGCGTCCTGCCAGCACGAAGACGGTGACACCGGCGGCAACTTCGAGGTAGATGGAGTCACTGGAGAAGATTGCTGACCACACCCCCTGGCCTGCGGTCGAGGTCGCCTCGGCCGAGAACATCGAGTACACCGACAGTGCGGTCGCGGCCAGCACTCCCAGCGAGACGAGGGTGTCCATCGTGGCCACGCCGGTCCGCAACGTGCGCACCGCGGTGCGGTAGAAGGGCCACGCGCAGTAGGTCACGACCGGCGCGGCAAGCGCCACCAACACTGCTTGCCAGCCGGGGAAACGAAGGTCGGGGACGACAGCAAGCAGAACGGAGAGGTTGGCCAGGGGCACGAACAGGGCTAGCGCGACGATCAGCCGGGTGAACAGTGCCTTGGCAGTCGCTGAGTCTTCGTTGACGGCAGGGGCCTGCTCGGACAGTTCCGCAGCCGCATACCCTGCTGTGTGCACGGCGTCGATAGCATCGGCGATGTGTGCGTGGGTATCGAGTTCCACGGTGGCTCGCCGAGTGGCGTAGTTGACCGAGGCGCGCACGCCGTCGAGTTTGTTGAGTTTGCGTTCCACCCGAGCTGCGCACGCACCGCAGGTCATTCCGCTCACATCGAGTTGGATGCGGCGTGTCGGGTGCGTGTCGTCAACGAGGTCGGTCACGGGTGGGCGCTTTCAGTAGGCGGTGAGGGCGCGGCACCGCAGGAGATGCGAGAGCCCCCGGTGGGGCAGTGGCAGCAGGGCTGAGGCAACCAGGCTTCGGCTACTAAGCAGGGTAGTTTGTTCTAGACTGGCAGCAAATACGAGGCAATCAGGCAGGCGACGGTGACTCAGTTGGGTTCGTTGGAACGCGCGGTGATGGACGTGCTGTGGGGCGCTTCGGCGGCGATGAGTGTGCACGACATCGTCGATGCGCTGGCCGACCGCGACTTGGCGTACACGACGGTGTTGACCGTGGTCACCAATCTGCACAAGAAGGGCTTCGCCGGTCGCGAGAAGATCAGCCGCGCCTATCGGTACTTCCCGTTGCAGTCGCGGGAGGAGGCGACGTCGCAGACACTGCGGCAGGTGCTCGACGCCAGCGGCGATTCGACGGCGGTCTTGATGCACTTCGCCCGGATGGTCACTCCCGAGGAGCGCGCGGTCCTCAGCGAACACCTGTCCCGGACGCGGACGGATCGTCCGAGGAAGCGCTGAGAGTGTGAGCGTCGCATTGGCCCACCTGGTGGGCGCGGCCGTGCTGGGCGTGTTGGGTCCCTACGTTCTCGACCGACTGCCCCAACGATGGTCACCGCGGGTACTGATCACCGCATGGGTCAGCAGTATCGCCACGGCGGTAGGATTGTTGTTTCTATCGGCGCTGTCGGCGTTGTGGCCGGACCCGCCGCCGGCCGAACGCTTCGTTGACACCCTGGCTCGGTGCGCGGGAGCTGTCCTGCACGCGGTGCGCGACGATTTCAGCCAGGTGTACGGCATTGCCGTCGCCGTGGTGCTGACCGCCGTGGTAGCTCGCACCGCGATGTCGTGCGCTCGTCACACCCGCGATGTGCATCGCGTGCACCGTCTTCATCGCGACGTCGTTGCTGTGGTGGGCAGTACCGAACCCGACACCCCCGACGTGCTCTGGATCGATCACCCCCGCCCCATGGCGTACTGCGTCGGTGGTCGCAGTGGCTTCGTCGTGGCAACAAGTGCGCTGCGCACAGACGTGCCTGCCGAGGCGCGGGCCGCAGTACTAGCGCACGAGTTCGCCCATCTGAGGTCCCGGCACGACCGCGTTCTGGCGGTCTGCGATGTGATGGCACGTGCTCTGCCCTTTGTGCCGCTGTTTCGCCGGGCGCCGGCGGCAGTCGCGACCTTGATCGAAGCAGATGCCGACATGTCGGCTGCTCGGGTCACCAGCACAGCTGCCGTGCGCAGCGCACTCGCGCATGTGACCAGTCAGGGCGTAGGCCCCGAGACCCCCATGCCACGCTCGACGCGCTACCGATTGCTGATGCTCGAGAACGGCGCGATCGAGCCAACGAAGTCGACCTACGCTGCGGCGAGCGTGCTGCCCCTTCTGGGTGCTGCGCTGTGTACGGCTGCGGCACTTCCGGTGTTGTCAGTTCTCGTACATGGACTCACCGCGTAAGTCCCCGTCACGCCATATTCGCTCGACAGGCGCTGCTGCTGCTCGACACCCACGAGCGTCGCGTCAGTCTGCGCCACCGAGCGGCGGCCGTTGACCGGTGCTCGTCTCAGCGTGTCGATCGCACCCCGCGCGTGCCTTCGCTAGAGATACACCCAAGCCGGTCGTGTTATCGCGGCACCCTGCGTGATCGGTACATAGTGCATGGCGCGGTGCTGCGCAGCGCCACCTGGGCCCTAGGCCGAGGACCGTTACCCCTGGTGCACCAGCTGATGGTGGTCTCGGTCAGGCCCGGTGATCTTGGGAAGCCCTGGTGGCTGCGGGTCTCGCCGCCGCGGCGGTGCGACGGGTTTCTCTGCCGCCGGGGATGGTGGTGAGTTTCTTCGCCTACGGTCGCACCGCACGGCCTCGTGCTGGCCGCATCGCGCGGGCCGCGACCGCGGCCGCACCGCGGGCCACACACGTTGCCGCGGTCGCCGCGATCAGCCACAGCAGCAGGGGAGTGCCCTGAGCGAGGACAGAACCTGCGAGCAGGGTCAGTGCGAATGTCATCACGGCGGTGTAGCCGACTGCGAGGATGGCGAACCATCGCGGAACGGTCAGCGGGCGCCGCGATCGCGGGACGGGGGCCTGGTCGAGGGCCGGGTAGGGGTAGTTGCTCACGGTCGGCTCTCCGGGTCGGGATCTGTAGATGCTTCGTGGTCTCCGGTGGTCAACGGCGCACGACGAGCTTCTTCGGCCGCCTCGCTGGGTTGACCGTGCTGTGTGCCGACGTGGGCTTCGGCGCGCATCCGCTCCACCATGTGCGGGTAGTGCAGTTCGAACGCCGGACGCTCCGACCGGATGCGGGGGAGTTCGGTGAAGTTGTGGCGCGGCGGTGGGCAGCTGGTGGCCCACTCCAGGGAGTTGCCGAAGCCCCATGGATCGTCGACGGTGACGACCTCGCCGTAGCGGTAGCTGCGGAAGACGTTCCACAGGAACGGCAGTGTCGAGACGCCAAGGACGAACGCTCCGGCGGTGGAGATGATGTTGAGCGTGGTGAAGCCGTCTGAGGGCAGGTAGTCGGCGTACCGGCGGGGCATGCCTTCGGCTCCGAGCCAGTGCTGCACCAAGAAGGTGAGGTGGAAGCCGATGAACGTCAGCCAGAAATGAATCTTGCCCAAACGTTCATCGAGCAGGCGTCCGGTCATCTTCGGGAACCAGAAGTAGATGCCGGCGTAGGTGGCGAACACGATCGTGCCGAACAGGACGTAGTGGAAGTGGGCCACCACGAAGTAGCTGTCGGAGAGTTGGAAGTCGATCGGCGGGCTGGCCAGGAGCACACCGGTGAGTCCGCCGAACAGGAAGGTGACCATGAAGCCGACCGAGAACAGCATCGGAGTTTCAAAGGTCATGTGGCCCCGCCACATTGTGCCGATCCAGTTGAAGAACTTCACACCGGTCGGTACCGCGATCAGGAAGGTCATGAAGGAGAAGAACGGCAACAGCACCGCGCCGGTGACGTACATGTGGTGTGCCCACACCGCGACCGACAGGGCGGCGATGGCGAGGGTGGCATAGACCAGTCCTGAGTACCCGAACAACGGTTTACGGCTGAAGACCGGGAAGATCTCGGAGACGATGCCGAAGAACGGCAGCGCGATGATGTAGACCTCGGGGTGACCGAAGAACCAGAACATGTGCTGCCAGAGAATGGCGCCGCCGTTGGCTGGATCGAACAGATGCGCGCCGAACTGGCGGTCGACTTCGGCGCCGAGCAATGCCGCGGTGAGCAGCGGGAACACCAGCAAAATCAGCACACTGGTGACCAGGATGTTCCAGGTGAAGATCGGCATGCGGAACATCGTCATTCCCGGTGCGCGCAGACAGATGACCGTGGTGACCATGTTGACCGCGCCCAGGATGGTGCCCAGACCAGACACGGTCAGTCCGAGAAACCACATGTCGGAGCCGACGCCGGGTGAGTGGATGGCGTCGCTGAGTGGGGTGTAGGCCGTCCAGCCGAAGTCCGCGGCGCCACCCGGGGTGATGAAGCCGGCAATCGCGATGGTCGAACCGAACACGAACAGCCAGAAACCCAGTGCGTTGAGCCGCGGGAAGGCGACGTCGGGAGCGCCGATCTGCAGGGGCAGTACGAAGTTGGCGAAGCCGATCACGATGGGGGTGGCATACATCAGCAGCATGATCGTGCCGTGCATGGTGAACAGCTGGTTGTACTGCTCGGTCGAGAGGAATTGCATGCCCGGCGTCGTGAGTTCTCCGCGCATCAGCAGCGCCATTAATCCGCCGATGAGGAAGAACCCGAAGCACGCGACGATGTACATCATGCCGATCAGCTTGTGATCGGTCGTGGTCAGCATCGTGTAGATGAATGACCCTTTGGCCTTGCGCCGCTCGGGATAGGGCCGCGTGGCGACCACCTCGGGCGGGCGCGGGGACACCGCGGTCATGAGGCCTCCATCTGACTCGGAAAATGGCGGCCCTGATCGAAGCAACACGCGCATCGTGCGTGCGACTTCCCGGGCCGTTACTACGGACTGTAGTCGATTAACTACTAGGTAGCATAGTTGGTACTGGAATCCCGAGTCTCGACCGGGAGGCGACAGGACCGCGACGAAACGTCGCCTCCCTCATTGAGATGGCCCGACCAGTCCGTTGCGACCGTGCGCCGCAGGCACCCTTACCGCCAGAGGTCTACGCTTCCGGTGCTCGGCGGTTCATTGGGCGTGATAGTAGGTTCGGCGTCGCTGTCCGAGGGCAGACTGACGCCGCGTTCGGCGAGCCATCGCACCGGGTCGAGGGCGGCGCCGGATGCATCAGCAACCTCGAAGTGCAGGTGAGGCCCGGTCGAGTTACCGCGATTGCCCACCGTGGCAATGGGTTGACCGACCGTGACCGGCGCTGCCGCGTCGATGAGATTGTCGTCGTTGTGGCCGTAGGTCGTGATTGTTCCGTCGGCATGCCGGATGCGTACCCACAACCCGAAGCCTTCAGCTGGCCCCGAGTTGATCACTTCGCCGTCGGTGACCGCGAAAATCGGTGCCCCCAGGTCGTTGCCGATGTCCATACCCTGATGGCCGCGGCCGTCACCGAAGGTGGAGGTGACCCGGCCGTTCGTGGGAGCGACCACGGACCCCGGCGACGGCGACGAATAGACGGGTGGACCGGCTGGTGCCGGGTGCGCAGCCGCGGGATCGTGGGGACGCATCTCGAAAGCCAGAAGCGCCAGCAACCGCCCGATCGGCAGCGCGTCGACAATCAGTTCGGCGGCTGCTCGTCCCGCGCCGAGCACGGCGGCGAAGCATCCCACCGCAGTGATGGGATCATCCTCGGCTGGCACTGGCGGCTCGACTGGGCGCGCTCGATCGGCCAGACATGTGCTAACTGTTCGGATCTCGTCGGCGAGGGCTCCCATCGCCGGGCCGCCCAGTGTTGCCGAGATCGTCTCGGCGACCAGTTGGGCGAACTGCTGAGTCACGTGGGTGGCATCTGCGTCGGCTCGCGCTCGAGCGTCAATTGAGAAGCTCAGCAGAACCGCAGCAACGATTCCCGCGACCCCTAGTCTCAGACAGGGCCGCGGAGCGCCGCAGCGGCGGGTGAGAGACGACATAGGCATGCCAGCGAGACCTTCCGGAGACGGGCGCGACGCACTGACGTTCAGCACCACACGCCAGGTGCACATAAGGCCACGATCGGCAGCCCTCCATTCGAACCATAGGCCTCACAGGTCACAGCAGTAACACGATCCGATTGAGTGCCCATCGCAATTGCGGGCCTCTACTACTAGGTCATGTAGTTGCAGATGGCAGTGACTGCCAAGCCGGAAACTGGCCCGGAACAGGCCGTAATTCCAGCTAAGCGCATCTCTTTCACGGGGTGAACGCCGCAAAATGCACGTCGTGAGAAGTGAGGCTCCGGTCGGTGGGTGTCACAAAAACTATGGTCATGTTGACAATTCGAATGGTGATCTACCACGCTGCGTAGTAGATCAAGGTCGAGGAGCGCTGGTGCAGCAGGAGAGAAGGCGGGTATCCGCGGTGCGGGCGGCGGTCCTGGCGCTGATATGCGTGGTGCCGTGGGTAGCGACGGGTTGTGGTAGCGCGGGCGACGACGCCGTTGCGCAGGGGGGAACCTTTCAGTTCGTCTCGCCCGGCGGGCAGACGGTCATCACCTACGACCCGCCCGCGAGCCGTCAGAGGATCGCTGACGTCTACGGCCCTGACGTGGTGACCGACCAGACCATCGGACTCGACGACTTCGCAGGCAAAGTCGTCGTCATCAACGTCTGGGGTTCGTGGTGTGGACCCTGCCGGGGAGAAGCCGACGACCTCGAACATGTCTACGCCCAGAACAAGGCCTCGGGAGTCGAGTTCCTCGGTATCAATCTGCGCGACAACCGGCAAGCGGCGAAGGACTTCATTATCGACAGAAAGGTCGCCTTTCCCTCGATCTACGACTTTGCCGGTCTGACCCTGGCTGCGCTGACCACCCCAACGTCGGTGGTGCCGACCACCATCGTGCTCGACCGCGACCACCGTCCGGCCGCGGTGTTCCTCAAGGCCATCACCGCCGACGAACTCGGGTCAACAGTTCAGCGAGTTCTCGCTGAGCCTGTGGCACAACCCCAATGACCCCACAGTCGGTCGAAGTGCAGGCTGCGGTCGGCGAGACGTTTGCCGACCTTGTCGCCAGCGGTCCGCTCCTGCTGGCGCTGCTCGCGTGCGTGATCGCCGGGCTGGTGTCGTTCGCCTCACCGTGCGTGGTCCCCCTCGTTCCGGGGTATCTGTCGTATCTGGCTGGCGTGGTCGGCGCCGAGGCGCCTGCGGTGTCGGTGGGGGAGTCGAACAAGCGGGGTCGTTCGCGTGTGGCGCTCGCCGCAGGCCTGTTCGTCCTCGGTTTCACCGTGGTCTTCGTGGCAGCGACCGCCACCGTACTCGGAGTCACCACCACTTTCGTGGTGAATCGTGAAGTCCTCCAGCGCATCGGCGGCGTGGTCACCATCATCATGGGCCTGGTGTTCATCGGGATGGTGCCGACACTGCAACAGGAACGACGGTTCGCCCCCCGCCGCGTCTCCAACATCGCCGGCGCTCCGCTGCTCGGCGGGGTCTTTGCACTCGGGTGGACCCCATGCCTAGGGCCCACGCTCGCGGCGGTCATTGCTACGGCCAGCGGCACCGAAGGTGCCACCGCAGCCAAGGGCGTCGCGCTGATCGTGGCGTACTGCGCCGGCCTGGGTATTCCTTTTGTCGTGCTTGCGTTTTCCTCGGCATGGGCGTTGCGCAGCCTCGGCTGGTTGCGGACCCACGCCCGCATGATCCAGATCGTCGGCGGCGCCATGATGATCGCGGTAGGTATCGCCTTGATCACCGGCCTGTGGGATCAATTCATCGTGTGGGTCCGCGACGCGTTCATCACCGATACCCAACTACCCATCTGAGGCCCGTAGTGGCGGCGCCGGTTCGACGGTCGCAGCGGCCACAGGTTTCCGGTCACCGCACCGTCACGAGACCCACCACCACCGGCATCACGCCGCCGACGTCGGGCCATCTCAGCACATCCCGATTCAGTCGTGACGTGATCCGCCGGTTCCGTTCCGCCCCGGTCTGTCATATAGTCACATGCGCATGTATTGATGTATGTGGACAGCGTAGCCATCTGGGTGTGGATGAGAGGGAGTACGACGCATGGGAGCCGGACACAATCACGGACCAACCGACCCCGCATCCAGCGACTCGTCGCTGCGTGTCCGGCTGGCGATCGCGTTTGCTCTGACGGGGATCATCGTCGTGGCCCAGCTTGTCGGGTCGGTGATCACGGGAAGTCTTGCGCTGCTGACCGACACCGCACACGCCGCGACAGATGCGATCGGTTTAGCGGTTGCGCTCGTCGCAGCAACCGTGATGCACCGCCCGGTCAGCAAAACCCGCACCTGGGGACTGCGGCGCATCGAGGTCATCGCCGCTCTGGGGCAGGCCTCGCTGCTGCTCGCTGTGGGCCTCTACGCTGCTGTCGAAGGCGTACGACGACTGTTCTCGCCACCCGAGGTGCCCTCGACCGAACTCCTGCTCTTCGGAGTCATCGGACTCGTGGCGAACATCGTCGCCATGCTCGTGCTCGCCTCGGGACGCGGCGCCAACTTCAACATGCGAGCGGCGTTTCTGGAGGTCCTCAACGACGCACTGGGATCGCTGGGTGTGATCGTCGCCGCAATCGTCATCGCTACCACCGGTTTCCAACAAGCTGACGCGCTGGCCGGGTTGTTCATCGCCGCGCTCATCGCACCCCGCGCCCTCAAACTCATGGCCGAGACGACGCGGGTGCTGATGGAATTCACCCCGAAAGGGATCGATCTCGACGACGTCAGGGCCCACATCCTCGAGATGGACCGTGTGCACGACGTGCACGACCTTCACGCATCGACGGTGGCCACGGGCCTACCGATCATCAGCGCTCACATTGTGGTCGATGACGACTGCTTCCAGGACGGCCACGCCCCCACCATCTTGGATGACATCCGGACCTGCGTGGCGACTCACTTCGCCATCTCCTTCGAGCATTCCACCTTCCAGCTCGAGACCAGCGCCCAGCGCCACCACGAGGAAGCGTTAGCCACCCATCACCCGTGAAGGATCACATCGGCGTCACACCACACCTGCGGTCTGGGCGAGTGCAGATCTCTGCTACACGAGTCTGCCGTCTCGGGCCGGGCGCTACCGCGGAGGTGTCACATCAGCGTCGACCAGTACCACCAGAAACGGTGGGCGATCAGGGCGATCACTGTCAGCACCCACACCAGCGGTACCACGGTGTGCACCGTGAGGATCGCATCGAGGGCTCGGCGCGCTGCCCCGGGTGGGCAGAAATGGTCGGCATTGCGCAGGCTCACATACCAAAAGGCAACCACGACAACCACCCACACGGCCATGCAGTACGGACAGAGCGCGTTGATTCGGTACAGGCTCTGGAGGATCAGCCAGTGGACGAACACCACCGCACCCGTCAACCCACTCTGCAGCCCGATCATGACCCAGGTGGGCGGTCGGCTCCCCATCAGGACCGCGACAGCAATCAGCGCGGAGAAGCCGGCAATTCCGAGCAGTGAGTTGGGAAACCCGAAGACGACCGCCTGGGGGGTGTCCATCACCGATCCGCAATTGACGATCGGGTTGATACTGCAGGTCGGTGTGTACGCCGGATCGGTTGCCAGTTCGAACTTTTCAACCGTCAGCGTGAACGCAGCGATGAGCCCGATACCTCCGCAGACCGCAAGTATCCACCCGAGCAGTCGCGGAGACACGGGGAATCGTGTCACTGGCGCCGAGGGTGAGGATGGCGAGGCCTGGCGGGGTGGTGGTGGGACGGTCACTGGCGTATTGCGGATTCGAGCGCCGAGCTCAGATCGTCATAGCTCTCGGGTTTGATCAGTTCATCGTTGATGAAGAAGGTGGGTGTACCGGTGACACCCAGCGCTTTGCCGTCAGCGACATCGCGGTCGACAAGTTCGCGGGTGGCCTGCGAGTTGTAGTCGGCGGCGAATCGATCCATGTCCAGACCGAGCTCCTGGGCATAGGAGAAGAACAGATCATCCAGCGGTACCCGCTGCTCACCCCAGCTGCGTTGGGTGTCGAACATCTTGCGGTACATCGGTTCGAACTGGCCTTGCTCGGCCGCGGCAGCCACGGCCCGTGCCGCGCGGTCAGCGTTGAAATGCCCGGGGAGCGGGAAGTAGCGGACCACGAAAGTGACCTGATCGCCGTATGTTTGGCGAAGCTGCTCCACCGCCGGGTATGCCGCCCCGCACCCTTCACATTCGAAGTCCAGGAATTCCACGAATGTTGCCTTGGACTCGGTCGGAGTCGATAGACGTGGGGAATCATCCCGTACCGTCATGCTCGCCTGGGCGGCAGCCTGTTCGCTGTCGGCGGCCCGGGACACCACGAACACCACTGTCAGCGCCAGGCAGAACACGAACACCACGGCGAGTGAGATCTTGACGGTGCGGCTCACCGGGGCACCCTCGACTCGAGTCGAATCTTCAGCGCTTGACCTGCCACGATGTTCACTCCCGTCAAACTACTACTACGTTAGCTAGTAGTTTACAGGCGCACGGCCCCGACCGGGCGACCGCGGGCGGATCGGTGCGCTCGACAAACTTCGGTGAGGGGTGCGGTGCGCGGTGGCGAGTTCTTCGGGTGCTCAGCGGGCCGGTGCGTCGTTTCCACCGATGCTTCATCCGGTGCTGCGCAGCGCTGCTGCCGTCGGCGCCGGCGGCATGCTGTACCTGAGTTTCCCTCCGCGTCAGCTGTGGTTCCTCGCCCCGTTGGCTATTGCGGTTCTGGTGGTGACGCTGCGGGGGCGGTCGTTGTGGGCGGCATCCGGCTATGGCTATCTGGCTGGGCTGGGGTTTTTCGTGCCTTTGCTGCCGTGGGTCGGCATCTATGTGGGTGCGGTGCCGTGGCTGGTCTTGGCAGCAGTCCAGGCGGTGGCGTTCGGGATCTTCGGGGCGTTGGCAGCAGCACTGGGCAGATGGCGCGGCGCGCCGGTGTGGTTGGCAGGCGCCTGGGTGGCAGTCGAAGCTGTTCGTTCCCGGATACCGTTTGGCGGTTTCCCCTGGGGCCGAATCGCATTCGGTCAACCGGACGGGTTGCTCCTGCCGTTGGCGGCGCTGGCCGGCGCGCCGGGGTTGTCGTTCGTTGTGGTGCTGCTCGGCGCGGCCCTGGCCGCGGCGGCGGGGGCCGTGGTCCGCCGGCAGCCTCAGACGTTGGCCGGGCCTGCGGCCACGGTTGCCGTGATTGGACTGCTGGTGTGGACGATGACGCCCGCGGGGGGAGGCGATGACGCGGGGGAGCGGGCGGTGACGGTGGCAGTGGTGCAGGGCAATGTGCCGCGGCTGGGGTTGGATTTCAATGCTCAGCGACGCGCAGTCCTCGACAATCATGTCCAACGCACCCTCGACCTGGCAGAGGAGATCCGCTCTGGGCGGGTCGTGCGTCCCGATGTGGTGGTGTGGCCGGAGAACTCATCCGACATCGACCCGTTCGGTAACCGCGATGCTGCGGCGCAGATTGATCGTGCCGCGCGGGCGATCGGGGTGCCGATCCTGGTGGGAGCGGTGATCGCCGGGAGCAACGGCACGTCCCGCAACACATTGGTGGTGTGGGATCCGGTTACCGGTCCTGGTCAGGAGCACGACAAACGTCAGCTGGTGCCGTTCGGGGAGTACTTGCCGCTGCGGGAACTGATGACACAGCTGTCGTCCTACGCCAGCCGGGCCGGCAACTTCGTTCCTGGCACAGGCAATGGTGTCGTCGATCTTGCAGGTGAACCGGTGGCGGTAGCGACCTGCTACGAAGTCGCGTTCGACGATCTGGTGACCGAATCGGTGCGCGCCGGCGCGCAACTGATCGCCGTACCGACCAACAACGCGACGTTCGGGCGCACCGAGATGACCTACCAGCAACTCGCGATGTCGCGGGTGCGGGCAGTCGAGCACGGTAGGGCGGTAGTCATCGCAGCAACCAGTGGGGTGAGCGCGGTCATCGAGCCTGATGGGACCGTTGCACAACGCACAGCGCTGTTCACCCCCGATGTCCTCATCGCGCGGGTGCCGCTGAGGACAACGACGACCCTGGCGACGCGGATCGGAGCAGCAGGAGAAGGGATCTGTGCTGCCGCGGTCCTGGCGGCACTGGTTGTACGCACGTGGAGATCACGCCAACGAACCTGACGCGGCCGTGGTGCCCTCAGTGGCGTTCGCGATGAGACGTTGGCGAGCTACTCGGTGTGTCATCGGCGTCATCCGACGGGCTCGAACAGCAGCTGCACCCTGGTTCTGTTGTGGCAGCACAACTCGTGCTGGTCGCCGCGCCGCGGAATCGTGGAGTCGGCAGCAGGGGCGCCTCGGGCACCGGCCGTGGTTGATCGGTGGTGGTGGCTGATACCGGGGCGCAACAGGCGTCGCCTGTGTCGTGGTAGGCCGCCACCGAGATGTTGAGCTTGCCGGGGGTTACCCGGGGCACGGCGCCAGCGCCTGGCAGTGCTTTCGTCCGGGCGGCGCGAATCGCGTTGGCGATCACCAGCACTTCTGCGAGTTCGTGGACGAAGACCACTGTGGCCAGGCCGAGGACGCCCGTGGCGGCCAGCGGAATCAGAACACCGATGATGGCCAGAGAGAATCCTATGTTCTGCACCATGATTCGGCGTGCGCGCCGAGCGTGGGACAGCACTTGCGGGAGATGGCGGAGATCTTCGCCCATCAACGCCACATCGGCGGTTTCGATGGCGACGTCGGTACCCATCGCTCCCATCGCGATTCCGACATCGGCGGTGGCCAACGCTGGGGCGTCGTTGACGCCGTCGCCGACCATGGCGATCGCCTGCCCGCGCGCCAGTGTGGGCAGCAAGTCGGCTTTGTCTTCGGGAAGCAGCTCGGAATGGACGGTGCTGATTCCGGCCGCCGTCGCCAAGGCGTGTGCGGTGCGGTCGTTGTCCCCGGTCAGCATGACCGAGTTGACACCCAGCGCCGTCAGCTGAGCGACCGTTTCAGCGGCCTCGGGGCGGAGCTCATCGCGGACGGCGATGGCGGCGACGACGGTGCCATCGCGTTCGATCAGCACGACGGTGGCACCGTCGCTCTGCAACCGGGTGACATCGCCGGCGAGCGCGCCAGGATCGAGCCACCCGGGTTTGCCCAGGCGCAGGTGCTGTCCGCGTATCTGGCCGGTGAGTCCGTGACCGGCGATCGCGGTGACGTCCTCGGCAGGTGAGCCCAGAGCAGGTGCGGCCGCAAGAATCGCGCTCGCCAGCGGGTGCTCGCTGCGTGCCTCGAGCGCGGCGGCATAGGATAACGCGTCCTCGCGGGTGATCTCGGGGGTGCTCACCACAGCGATGACCTCCGGAGTGCCGCGTGTCAAGGTGCCGGTCTTGTCCAGTGCGACGACGCGAACCCGTCCCAACTCCTCCAGGGCAGCACCGCCTTTGACCAATGCGCCCTGGCGGCTGGCGGCGCCGATCGCGGCGACCACCGTCAGCGGCACCGCGATCGCCAACGCACACGGGGACGCAGCAACGAGGACCACCAGGCCGCGTTCGAGCCACACCAGGGGATCACCAAGCAGCGCACCGATACCTGCCACGAGCGCCGCGAGCACCATGATGGCCGGGACCAGGGGGCGGGCGATACGGTCGGCGAGACGTTGGCCGGCGCCTTTGCGTTCCTGCGCTTGCTCGACGATGTGAACGATGCGGGCCAGGGAACTATCGGCGGCGCGGGCGGTCACGCGGACTTCGATCGCACCGCCACCGTTGATGGCGCCGGCGTAGAGCAAGTCGCCCGGACCTGCCTCCACGGGAACAGATTCGCCGGTGATCGCCGACAGGTCCACGCTGGTAGTGCCCGCGGTGATCGTCCCGTCGGTCGACGCGCGCTCACCGGGACGCACCACCAGCAGATCGCCGATGATCAACTCATCCGGCGACACGGTGATCTCACGTCCCTCACGAATCACCGAAGCAGTGGGCGGAACCAGCGCGAGCAGCGACCGCAGCCCGCGCCGGGTCTTGGTGACCGCGTAATGCTCGAGTCCTTCAGCGACCGAGAACAAGATTCCGAGTAGCGCAGCTTCGGGTATTTGGCCCAGCGCCACAGCCCCGATCGCGGCGATCGTCATCAGCGTTCCGACACCGATGCGCCCGCGGCGCAGCGACCTCAGCGCCGACGGCACGAACGTTGAGGCGGCTACAACTGCCGCCAGCAGTTCCAGGACGACGCCCGCGGTCTCTGATAGAGAGCCTCCGATGATCCAGCCGAGCGCGAGGAACACTGCTGCTGCGGCGGCGAAACGCAACTCGCGCACCTGCCACAACCGGACCGGGCCCTGATCGACCTCAGCCTCGAGGTCGGCGGAATCGGAGGGTCCGCAGCATGCGTCAGCCATGAGCATGTCCCTGCACTGTGGCTGCCGACGGTGTCGTCATGGCTGCGGTGGAGAGTCCTGCAATCGCTAGGACCGCTGTCACGAGAGCGTGGCCGGAGGGGGTCAACGCATACATCACTAACCGTCCGTGGCGGCGCCCGGTCACCAGGCCGGCACCCTTGAGTAGGCGCAGATGGTGCGAGACGAGGTTCTGCGCCAGGCCTACCACCCACGCGAGGTCGCAGACACAGAGTTCGTCCCCCGACAGCAACGCCGTTGCCACTCGCAGCCGGGTCGGATCACCGAGTGCACGAGCTCCGGTGGCGGCACGGTCGATTGCGGTCACATCGGGTAACGCAGTCCGGATAGTTTCCGCGTGCGGCAGATCGAGACACAGCAGATCGCACGTGTCCACCGACTCCTGAGTCATATCAACATCCTTACGTTCATTGATATGACCCATGTTAGGCATGCCAGTACGGATATCTCAACACCCGTCGATATGTCGAGTGGCGTCGACACGCTCTCGAGCCAGGGGGCGGGGCGCTTAGGTGTCGGTGTTGCCCTTCTTCCACTGTGACCACGGGATGTTCCAGTCGCCGAGTCCATCGACTCCCGACAGCGTGTCGGCGTTGGTGTTCTTGACCGTGACGGGGTCACCGCGCAGGGTGTTCTTCACGAGCCATTCCGCGTCTGCGGGACTCAGGTTTGGGCAACCGTTGCTGACGTTGCTGTTGCCTTGGGCCGACATCGACCACGGCGCGCCGTGCATGTAGATGCCGCTGTAGGACATCTGCACCGCCCATTGAACGGGTGTGCGGTATCCCGCTGCGGACTCGACAGGCACTCCGTAGGTGGACGAGTCCATGATGATGTGCTCGACGCGATCTCCGATCATGTAGATGCCGCGGGGCGTCGGAGTGCTGTCTTTGCCGAACGAGGTCGGCATCGTGCGGATGACCTTGCCGTCTCGTTTGACGACGATCGTTTTGGTGTTGTCGTCGGCAACGATTTCCTGAGCTCTGCCAATGGTGAAGTCGTAGGACAAGTTCTCGTCGCCGTAGAGCCCGTCGCCGAGGTTGACTCCGTAAATGTTGACGGCGACACTGACTTTAGTGCCCGGTGTCCAGAAGCGTTCGGGCCTCCACCGGACCTCGGAGTCGCTGATCCAATAGAACGCACCCTGCATCTTGGGGTCAGACGACACGGTGATCGCCGCCTGCGCCTTCTTTCGGTCGGGGATGGGATCGGCGAACCGCACGCCGATCGTGTGGGCGATCCCGACGGTTTTCTCGCCGAGGATGGCCGCGCTGGTCAACGATTCCGGCGAGGTCGTGGTGAAACGTTGCGAGACGACCGATCGACCGCCCACGCCCACAGCCTCGGCTTGAACGGAATACCGCTTCGAATATCCCAGGGGCTGGGTGCTTGTCCACGTTGAGCCGTCCTCGCTCAGCAAGCCCGCCAAGGGACGGCCGCTGGCTGTGGGAATACGGACGTTAGTCAACGCGCCGCGACTGGCCGTGACAACAATAGGAAGCCCAGGTTCGACAACCGCGTTGGGCGCAAGTCGCCCGCCACCTTCAGTGGCCACAGCGATGGAAGGCTGTGTGATGTCGGCGAAGCTGTCGACGGCCTGAATCTCGTTGCTGAAGGCGGCACCTCCGGTCGAGCTGCACGAGGTCAACACCATCACCACCGCCGTCAGCGTTGCGAGCATCAGCAGTCGCGGAATACCGGCCCGGACCGACCAGCGACATTCACGAGAGCCCGAGCACTGCGGCTGCCCACCGTGAGTCGCCCGGCGATCACGTGGCTCTTCGGTAGCTCGAGTCCCTCTTACGCGGCCCATCGATTGTCGAACCCTCCCACTCGGCGCTGGACTAGGTTTACTAACCACGATAGTAGTTGAAGGCTGTGGGCTCCTTTACCCGCTGCACCGCGTGAGAGAAGGTTCGAAACGTCTCGTGGTGGGCGACCGCCGAGCCACCACGTCGACCTCACTATTGCCGTGTGGCGACACCCAACAGGTAGTCGCCGCCGATGCGTGTTCGCCACCGCTCGCCGACGTCGAGACCGTGGTGGGACAACTCGTGCAGGAATTCACCGGCGGTGAACCGATCCTCGCTCGGATGGTCAAACAGCACTTGGTAGGTCGGCCGAGCAAGGGCGGTCGCGGTGACCTCGTCAAAGAAGAACCGCCCACCCGGTTTGAGTACGCGGGCCACCTCGTCCAAGGCTTCCCGCCAGTTCGGGATGTGGTGAATGATCGCGAAGTCGAAGACTGCGTCATAAGTACCGTTCTGCCCGCCGCCGACGTCGTGAAATGCTGAACGCAGGTCCGTTGCGCTACCTCGGGCGAGGTGTGCCCTGCCGGTGTGTCGGCGTAGGCGGTGGTGAGCGCGAGAAATCATCGCCGGATCGAGGTCTACCGCGTCGACGCGCGCGGCGCCGAACTCGTCGAGGATCAGCCGGGTGCCGTACCCCGACCCGCACCCCAGCTCAGCAACGTGCGCTCCCGGGGTCCGTCCGCCCAGCGCAGTCAAGACACGCGCCTCGTAGCGCTGCAGCCACCGCCGGGGCGGCGAGTTCACCAGGACAGTCTCCATGCGGTTCATCAACATTGTTGACCACCCTCCCTCATCATCGGCGGAGACCGCTTATTATCGTCTGGTGACGATCAATAGCATGGATGGGTGTTGCACGTCGAGAGCCGGAACGAATGTGGACGCGGCGGTGGCGTTGTTTCACAGCCTGTCCGATAGCACCCGTTTGGCGATTGTGCGTCGTCTTGCCGGCGGGGAGGTCAGGGTCGCCGACCTGGTAGGGGAGTTGGGTTTGGCGCAGTCGACAGTGTCAGCGCATGTGGCATGCCTTCGCGACTGCGGGCTAGTTGAGGGACGCCCACAGGGTAGGCAGGTGTTCTACCGCCTCACTCGGCCCGAGTTGATGGACCTGCTGGCCTCGGCGGAGACCCTGCTGGCGGCCACTGGTAGCGCGGTAGCGCTGTGCCCGAACTATGCCGGCGACGCCGCCGCAGCGTCAGCGAGTTCTACCCCGGCTGGAGCCTTTACGTGACCGACGCGACGCCGGCAGTGACGAAAACACTCCACCCCCGAGGCGTTCTCATGGCCCTGGTTGTCGTGGTGACCTCCGTCGGGCTGGCAGTCAACTCCTTCGCTGTCAGCCGACTCACCGAGGGCAGTGCGGCCGATCTGGGAGTGCTCCAATTGCGGTTAGCGTTCAACCCCGGTGTTGCATTCAGCCTCGGTGATCAGCTGCCCAGCTGGGCCATACTCGCCGTGGCCGGGTTCATCACCCTCGCACTGGCCGGCTACGCAGTGCACGTCGCACCCGACGCGGGGGTCGCCGGCCGGATCGGATTTGCCGCGGTCCTCGGCGGCGCACTCACCAACCTGATCGACCGCGCCGCCGACGGCGTCGTCACCGACTACTTCCATACCGGCTGGTTCCCCACGTTCAACCTCGCGGACACATTCATCACCATCGGCGTCGTCCTGATCGTGCTAGATGTGTTGCGGCAAGAATGGTCAGCTCCGCGCGACGCCTAGGGGATCGAACCGTCGCGCGAACTCGCTTAACCGGCGACCGTCAGGTAGATCAAGGCGACGTTGAGCACGATGATGACCGCTGCAGTCAGCCAGGCCAGCGACGTGGTGACTCGATTGTTCACATCCTCGCCCATCAGCATCCTGTCGCTGGTGTAACGCACTAACGGAACCAGTGCGAAGGGGATGCCGAAGGACAGAACGACCTGCGAGACAATCAGAGCTCGGCTGGGATCAATTCCGATGGCCAACACTGTGATGGCAGGTATCAGGGTGATCAGGCGTCGGAGTATGAGCGGGATCCTGCGCTGCAACAGCCCGTCCATGATCATCGCGCCGGCGTACGCCCCGACCGAGGTTGATGCCAGACCCGAGGCAAGAAGCCCCAACGCGAACAGCAACGCCACCACTTGCCCCAAGGTGTCGGAGACCGCCGCATGCGCTCCGTCTATCGAATCAACCCCTTCACGGCCACGCAAAGTGGTTGCTGCCACCAGCAGCATGGACAGGTTGACCGCGCCCGCCAGCAGCATCGCCAGACCGACATCGATCTTCGTCACACGCAACAACCGCGACCGGATCGGCCCCTCCGGTTGATGGCCGTGTCGATCCCGCACCAAGCCTGAATGCAGATACACCGCGTGAGGCATCACCGTCGCACCCAACATGGCGGCCGCGATCAGCACGCTTTCCGATCCATCGAACCGCGGCAAGAGGCCCCCCACGACAGCCCCGGGGGGAGGTGGTGCCACGACGGTGCTTGTCAGAAAACCGATGGCAATGACAGCCAGCAAGCCAATGATCACCCGCTCGAACGGTTGCTGCCCTCTGCGGTCTTGGACAAGAAGTAAGACCATAGACACCGAACCTGTGACGACCCCACCGATGAGCAACGGCAGATCGAAGAGCAGATTCAGCGCGATAGCTCCGCCCACCACTTCGGCGAGATCGGTTGCCATAGCGACAATCTCAGCCTGCACCCAGTAGGAGAGCCTGGCGGTCCGCGACGCGCGCAGACGCACCGTCTCCGGCAATGACCTGCCCGTGACCACCCCGAGCTTGGCAGAAAGGAACTGCACCAACCCCGCCATCACGTTCGCAACCACGATCACCCACACAAGGAGGTAACCGAACTGGGCGCCGGCGCTGATATTGGACGCGACATTGCCGGGATCAACATAGGCGATGGCTGCGACGAACGCCGGACCAAGCAGTAGGGACCCCGACCGAGCTCGCGCGAGCCGCGGACGAGCCGAAGCCATGACCTCTCGCATTGCCGCCCCTCAGTCACAAAGTTCGGTCTACCGAATAAAACTATTCGATACACCGTAGTTGATGGGGCGGCACATGACGAGACTTGGGGAGCTTGGCTGGTGGGGCGACGTCTTCGACGGCCCGGAAGTGCGAGCGCGCCGCAGCGGGGCGCATCACCGCTTGTTATCTACGCGCCGAAATACTACGCTACGTAGTATTTCGATGTGGGCAGGAAGAGCAGGTGAGACCCGGATGGCGATGCGGGCGAGGAAGTCCCGGCGGCCGATGGTGCTGGGAGTCGACTGGCAGACAGCTAAGGACCACGTCGCCGACCGCGCACTCTGTTCTCTCGCGAGTGATGACGACTTCCAGGGTGCGGCGTTACCCATACGACGACGATGATGCACACCGGCACCATCGAAGCGCCGACGCCGCGACGACCACGCCGCCGACTCAGCCCCCTACCCAGATTGTGGCGCTCGTTGACGTCGATGAAAACAGCACTCATGCTGCTGTTCCTGTTGGCCGCGGCGGCAATCCCGGGCGCTCTGCTGCCGCAGCGCCCACTCAACGAACAGAAAACAACCCAGTACATTGCCGACCGCGGCGCCCTCGGCACGTGGATGGACAGACTGCAGCTTTTCGACGTCTTCGCCAGCTCGTGGTTCACCGCAATCTACGTCCTGCTGTTCGTGTCGCTTGTGGGCTGCCTCACCCCCCGCATCCTCGAACATCTGCGCGCGGTGCGAGCCCGTCCAGTTCCCGCGCCGCGCAACCTCACCCGCCTGCCGCGGCACCTCGAGGACACCGTAGAAGGAACACCCGAAGAGGTTGCTGCCCTCATCAACGCCAACCTCCGGGGCTGGCGCCGAGCCACCACCACACGACCAGCGACTACGCACCGACCCACCGCAGCCGTCGAGATCTCCGCAGAAAAGGGTTACCTCCGCGAGTGGGGCAACCTCGTGTTCCACTTCGCCCTACTCGCCTTGCTGATATCGATCGCGGCCGACAAACTCTACGGCTACGAAGGCACCCGCAGTCTCGTCGCCGATGGCACACAAGGGTTGTGCAACACCTCGACCGCGGTTTATGACTCATTCCGCGCAGGCAGCCTCGTCGATGGCACCGATCTCTCACCATTCTGTGTCCGCGTCGAGGGCTTCGATGCCCGGTTCCTGCCGAGCGGTCAGCCCGACATGTACGAAGCCGACGTCACCTACACCGGGGACGTGCGACAGTCCGATCCCGATACGTGGAGCACTGCACGCATCCGAGTGAACGAACCGCTGCGAGTAGCTGGCGACCGCGTCTATGTCCTCGGCAACGGCTTCGCACCGACGTTCACCGTGACGTTCCCCAACGGTGAGCAACGCACTCAGACAGTGCTGTTCATTCCCGACAACTTGCAGACGATGCTGTCCTCCGGCGCGGCCCGTTTCGATACCCCAGCCGGCCTCTACCCCGACGCAGACGAACGTCGCAATCGACAGATCGCGATCGAGGGCCTATTCGCGCCCACCGCAGCATTCCAAGGAACCCTGCTCACCTCATCGTTTCCCGTGCCGAATGATCCGTATGTGGCGATCAGGATCTACCAAGGCGACACCGGACTGGATACCGGTCGCCCGCAGAATGCGTACTCCTTGAACCGAGCGCTCATCGAGCAGGGTCGGCTCCAGCAGCGGGCACAGGTCAATCTCAACCCGGGACAGACTCACACCATCGCCGATGGCACCGTGGTGCGCTTTGATGGGTATGAACGCTTCGTGTCCATGCAGGTGTCGCACGGGCCGGCACAGAACTGGGTTCTGGTGTCGGCGACCGTGATGCTGGCTGGGTTACTTGTGTCTCTACTTGTCCGGCGTCGCCGAATCTGGGTGCGGCTAGTGCCCGTCGAAGTCGACGGCCAACGAGGCACCGCAGTAACGATCGCGGGACTGGCCCGCACCGATCAGGCCGGGTGGGGCGAAGACTTCGACCAGCAGGCGCGGCGATGGCTGACCCAGCCAGGGCCGACAAGCCGCCGACCACGGCGCGCACCTCGGCCATGAACTTTCACATCCGTACAGATCTCATCTATGAACCGCCCCCTTCAGGATGCGGCACCGAGCCAACTGTCGCGTCACAATCCATCCCGATCGCATTCAGCCACACGGAGGCACATCGACCATGCGCAGAAACACTTCTCACGGCGCCGCCACCACGCCGGCCTCTTCGGCCAGATCTCTGATCGCCATCGCGCTGCTGTACAACGTCGCGCGCCTAGCACTCGCTGCTGCGCTAACTGGACTAATTCTGTTGGTCGCCTACCTGATTGACGTGGACGTCCCGTTTTTCGTAGCCGTCGTGCTCGCCGTGATTCTCAGTAGTCCAGTCTCGATGATCGTCCTCAAACCCCTACGAACTCGTATCAATCACCGGGCCGAAGCAATGGACTCCCGCCGAGCAACCAAGAAGGGACTCGCCAGACCGGACGCGCCATGAGCTGCTACCAGACCAGCAAACATGATCAGCAGGCCGCCTGTCCGACAGGTGCCGGAACATGCAGTGCAGTCTGCCGGATCGGTGAAACCAACGCAGTTCACCCTCAATGACCACAACCACCCGCACACCGATCCTCTCAATCGATCGGACTAGGCATCAACTGTGTGGCCGTCGAACCGATCACTGCGCCCGAGGATTTGGCCCGACCAAGTCCCGCCTCGAGCTCGCGACACCTGAGCGGGACCACTCGTCGTCACACCTCCCGCGCCGATGAGGCGGGTCATCCGACGACGTAGACTCCCCGGGTTCTCAGCCACTGTGCAGGATCGAGTTTGGGTCCATCTTGCTGCCAGACCTCGTAGTGCAGGTGTGGGCCGGTGGAGTAGCCGCGGTTTCCTACCGTTGCGATCTGCTCGCCGGCCAGGACTCGCTGCCCGACGCTCACCAGCGTCTCGTTGATGTGCCCGTACACGCCGATCGTGCCGTCGTCTTGCAGCACTCGTATCCATAGACCGAAACCATCAGCCGGACCGGATTCGATGATCTGCCCGTCGCTGGTCGAGACCACCGGTGTGCCTATCGTGTTGGCGATGTCGAGGCCATAGTGCGTGGTACTCCATCGCGCTCCGTAACTCGAGGTCACGGTGCCGTAGGTCGGTGCCGCCGACCGCGGCCGTTGTGGCACCGGGGGTTCAGGCGGCCGCGCGCGATCTGGCTGTGTCAGTTCTCGCATAGCCGTGGTCAGCTCATCGCGTGACGATGCCCGTGCCGACGTGCGGCTTCGCTGTTCGTCCGCCGATCCGACGATTACAGATCGTGGGGCTGCTGCGGGCTGGACGTCGACGGGCACGCCAGCCTGGGTCAGGGGAGTGACCGTTGGGTCGTGTCGATCGGCGACCGCAGTGGCCGCAGTCCCGCCGGCAGCGCATAGAACCACCGCGGCCATGAGTGATCCACTCAACCCGGCCGCAGCCGCCGACCGAGTTGAGGTACCCGAGACCTCCTCGCCGTCAAGCACCTCGAGAAAGCCTGACTGAGCTTGCTCGCTGGACTGAGGTTCAACGACACACAACGCCCGCTCCCACGGTGCGGTAGGCGCTGCCGATAGATGCCTGCCGAGGTCGAGCGGGCGCTGTGAGCGAGGCGGCCCGAAAGCTCGATGGCCAGGCCCGGCTTGGCGGGGCAAGGCAGTACGCGAGCGCGCAGTGTATGGACGGCCACTGCGTGGTGGGTATGACGGCGACGCCTCGGGCGCCGTCGTCGATCGCGCATGGGGCGAGTAGGAGGGCACTGGGGCGCCCGAGAAGATGGGCCGCGTGAGCCCGGCCGACACCTCGGGTTGGACAGGCATTCGGTGTCGCCCGGCCGCACGCACGGTGGGTGAATGCTGGAGCCCTGCGAGTCCGGGGGTGAGGCTCGCCGATGCGTCGCGCCGGAACGCAGGGATGCCAGCGGAGGGTGGGCTGGGATCAGCTTTGCGATGCCGTGCCAAGGGGAGTCCTTCAGTCCAAGCGTCAGTCCGGATGGAAACAGTTCGATATCGAACGCGCCACAGACAGGTTACTACTATCCCGGTTAGTTTCTCCGCGTTGGCCCCAGGATCACCCCTTGCGCGCTGCGCAGCTCCAGTCGTGCGCCCGGTTGACCAGCAATATCGTCGTGGCCGACTACGGGTTGGCGTCACTGCGTGCACGAGTTCTCGCCTGGGCTGCTGCGTCGGCAACGAAGCGTCCGGCTCGTAACGGGCACCATAGATCGAAGCGACTGGTGGCTTGGCTGACAGCCCCTGTCGCCGACAGCCTGCACTCGACGATTGCCCGCCAGAGGGCGTGACGGTGATCGTGGCATGATCGGCCGCATGCGTGGACTGCTACGAGCGCTCGGGTGGGGTGCGGTCCTCGCCGCTGCTGCCGGTGTTGCTGCCCACTATTCTGGCCTGGTTAGCAATCTCGTGTCCCGGGTGGCGGCGTTCACGCCGGTGCTGATCATCGTCGGTGTCCTCGGTCTGCTGCTGCTGCTCGCCGCGCGCGCCTGGCTTTCCGCGGCAGGAGCTGTGCTCGTCATCGCCGTGGGCGTGACGGCGCAGGTCCCGCTGTATCGGGGGGTCGACGAACAGGTCTCGGACTCGGACTTGACCGTGATGCAGGCCAATATCTATCTCGGGCAGGCTGATCCGGACGCGCTGGTGTCGCGGGTGCGCGACTCAGGCGTTGACGCCCTGACGATAGTCGAGCTGACGCCTGAGGCGGTGGGAGCCCTCGAGCGCGCCGGGTTGCGCCAAGCCTTGCCGTTCGCGTTTCTCCGTCCCCGAGACGGTGGAGGTGGAGCTGGCATCTATGCGCGGGCCCCGCTGACCGACGGGCAACTCCTGCGGGGATTCGAACTGTCGAATCTTCGTGCGCGCTTGCTGCTTCCGAACCGCTCGCCCATCTCGATCTATGCACTGCACCCGTTGCCGCCGTATCCCGAACCGTCGTGGCGCTGGGATGCCGAGCTCCGCGAGTTGCGCTCGATCCTCTTCGCCGACACAGATCCACTGATCATCGGCGCCGATGCGAACTCGACCTACGATCACCGCTCCTTCCGGCAGCTACTGTCGGGACCCTCGAATTCGCCCCAACTGACCGACGCCGCCGAGCATCTCGGATCGGGCGTCGTCGCGACCTATCCCGCCGGCCGGCCCTACCCGTCGCTGCTTGCGCTCGACCGGGTGCTGACACGCAATGGCCCGACACCGACATCGTTCCGGCGGATCGATCTGCCGGGCTCCGATCATCACGGGGTGCTCGCGAGCATCCGGCTCAGCGAAGGATGACGTCCCCGAGCATTCTCGAACCATCGGAACACCTCGGTTTGTGACCGACAGCCTTATGTCAACTCGATTGAGCCTGGCAAGCTACCTCCCCCAACGCTTTCCATATGCCGCCACTGGCTACTTCATGATTCAGCCGGGTGGCGCCGGTGAGGGTGGAGGGGGGTTGCGGTCGCCGGGTTGGGGTATCGGGAAGGTCATCGACGGGCTCGGTGGGTCCGGTGGTGCGAGCCGGCTTTGGGGGTTGGCGCGCACCGCGGCCTCAGCCGCGGCTAGGGGCGCGGAGGCTCTGTCGCGGGCTTGTTGTTCGGTCACCGGTTTGCGGCCGTCGACCGGGATGAGGGTGTTCCACTTCTCGGACTCGAGGTAGCGGGTGGCGAACAGGTACCACTGGCCGACCTCGAGGGGTGTGTCGCCGTTGACGGAAATGTAGACACCGTCTTTGACTCCGCCTTGCTGGTTGACTACCACGCTCTCGGGGACTTCGCCCTTGATCGCTGTTTTGGTGAGCACGCTGTACTGAGTTTCGGGGAGCGGCCCGAGTGCCTTGGTCCCAGCAGCTGATTCGACACGGCCGGTGAAGACGTGTGTGGAGATCGCCATCAGATTACGTAAGTCAGAGGTGTCGGTGATCGAGTCCGCATGGGCGGTCGAGGTGGCCGTGGCCGATTCGAGGGGCGGGATGCCCTCATTGACGGTTTGTTCGCCGCACGCGGCCAGGGTGGCAGCGGCGAGGATGCCGGCGATGCCGAGCGTGAGGGCCGCCGGTCGTGTTGCTCGGTGGTGGGTCATCAGAATCCCCACTTGTTGTGGTACAGGTCGCGGGTGAGGCCGGTGGGTGTGTAGGACGTTTCGCGGGCCCCGTCATTATCTGCCATCAGGTCGTTGGAGCAGGTGTGGAACAGCCCCAGTGCGTGCCCGACCTCAGTCCGAGTTATGTCACTTTCTAGCAAAAGTTCCTGTCCCCCAGCTATTTTAATGTGCCGATAATGTACCTTATGTCAGGTAAACCTGACGGGGGCCTTCTCTAGTGTCTGGTTTTCCTGACATCCCAGGTCTACCCTATCTGCATGGGTTGGATGCACGAGGGCGACACGCACTTGCACGAGGCGGCGTTGGTGGCGGTATTCGAGGACGGGGCCGAGAGCCACGGGTCGACCATGGTTGACGGCGTGGACCACGAGATCGTCGAGTGGAGCCGGCGCCAGGGCGAGGATCGTTTACGGCCGTCAGCCGAGATTGTCGGCTGGCGGTTGCGCTGCGAGTGCGCCCGGCGAACCAGTTCCGAGGTGTCGATCTGGACCGATCCCGTCCAGTGGACGCGAGTCCCCTCCGCGTCCCTAGAGGACATCGCGCGGCATCGCGTGTTCGCCCCCGACACCGACACCGACGCCCACGAGCGGCCTGAGGTCGCGAAGGCCGCCCAAGCGGTGTGGCGGCGTGAGCATCTCGACCCGATCGACGTCGACGACGAGATCCAGGCCGCAGCGGAGGCCCGCAGGGACGCCGACGCGCGACTCGACGCCGCGGTGGCCAAGGCTCGCCGGCTGGGCCGCTCGTGGGCCGATATCGGGGCTGCGGCCGGGATGACACGGCAATCGGCGAACGAGCGATGGAGAGACAGAGCATGACGCGCTTTCGCAGCATCTGGCGTGGGTGGCGTGTGGCCGCGTGGTGAGACTACGGTCGGTGCCGTAGCCAGCCCATTGCGGTGGGTTTGGAAGTGAGCCACAGGATTACTCGCCGGACGACGAGGCCTGTGGCTCGCGGCTTTAGGGGCCGATGGTGTGTATTTCGACACCGGCGCCAAGTATGTCGAGGGACAGGAGCGAGCCCGCGCAGCAGCGGTGCTGTCCAGTTCAGCGGCACAGAACGCACCCACGGTGGGCTATGTGGCAACCGACCGCAGTGCGGGAGGGCGGCAGCGCAGCGCAGCGCAGCGGAGACGCGTTGGCGTAGACATGGTTACCTGCTCTGGTAGTCCTCGGCCCGGTAGACGCTGGGCAGGGTGAGAAGTGAGCTGAATCCGGCGCCGGGGTCGCTGGTGCCGAGGGCGGCCGCAGCGCGGGTTGTCGTGGCGATCAGTACCTCGTCGTCGATCGCCCTGGTGAAGGTGGCGTGATCGCGCATCCGGTTGGTGTCGGCGGTGACATCGAAAGTCAGGAACCGTTCGAAGTTGTCCTGCATGTGGACGACCCGGATCGGTTCAGCTCGGTGGGGTCGCATCCGCGGGGAATCAACGCCGGTGACCCGCCAACCCTGGCCGGCGTCGATCAGGACTGTGAACGGGTGGTTTTCCAGGAATCCCCATTGCGGTGGCCGTCGCCAAAAGCTCTCACCCACTTACCGGGCTCCTCCCCTGTCGTCAATCGGGTATCGCTGCTGATCGCACCGACGATGTCATACGCCGCTGACAGGCTGCTCTCCTAGGTGTTCGGGCAAGGTTCTGTACACGTCGCGACTGTCCTTGAGACAGTGAGGGTGTGAGCCCGTCAACTCGTCCTGGCCGTGCATGGTTAGAAGAACGTGCCGAGCGTCTGATTGAGATGGTCAACGACCGTGGTATGACTATGACCGACCAAGCAGCACAACAGCTTCTAACCGAACGTGTGCAGGCCGTGGCCGAACGCATGCGTGTCGGTGTCCGGCAAGCTCAGACCTACCTGACCGACGAGGCGTTGGCCGGTGTGGTCGACAGCATGGTCGAAACCCTTGCCGATGAAGCACCCGGGGCCGACCTCGCCACCGAACCCAGAACCACCGCGCTCACCGTCGGCACCCTTGGGCGGCTGATCGCGGGGCTGGCCGAGGTCGCCCTGCTCTACACCGATCCCACCACCGCCCTGCCGGCCAACGACCGGACGCGACGCACCCACGAGGTGCTGACTCTGCTCTCAGTGACCGGACTCATCCAGGCCGACACCTCAGGTAGTGGACCAGTGCCAGCCCCACCGGCCCTGTTGACCCGTATCGCTCGAATCCTGACCACCGCAGCCGAGCACACCGACAACACCGACCTGGCCGCAGCGCTGCGCCGCGATGCCATGCGCGCCTCCGGCTAGAACTGAACAGATACGAGTGAAGCCCCGAACCGTGCGGTTCGGGGCTTCACTCGTGTATGTTCTGCTGTCTCCGGGTGAGGCCGAGGCCAACATGTACCCAAAGCTAGTGCTACACATTGTAGGTGTTTCATGCTGTCGCCGCAATGACGCCCGACGAGGTTGCATCTGTACGTGCAACGATCACCGCTGCTCGGGTGTCGACCTACGACGCTTCTGTGCCCACCGGTCACGAGCACACGCGTCGAGCGTTGGCGTTGTATGTATGGAATGCCGAGATCGCCAGCGAATTCCTCGTCCCGCTGCACCTGTGCGAGGTGGCGATCCGTAATGCGGTGTCGGATGCGGTCAGCGCCCAGTACGGGCCGCGATGGCCGTGGGTGGATGGGTTCGTGAAGTCGCTTCCTGATCCGAAGAAGGGGTACAACCCGCGGCGAGACGTGATGACTGTCCGCCACAAGGTCGCCACCACTGGCAAGGTGATTCCTGAGGTCAAGTTCGTGTTCTGGCAGAAGATGTTCACCAGCCGATACGACAATGCGGTGTGGGACCACCAACTGAAGTATGTGCTGCCGGGCGCACAGAAGGGCGCCTCAGTACCCGAACTGCGGGCGCGCGTGTACGCCGATCTTGACCGCATTCGCCTTCTGCGCAACCGGATTGCCCACCACGAGCCCATCATCGCTCGCGACCTGCGGGCCGACCTCGATGCTATTGCCGATCTGGTCGCTCTCCGATGCCCCGACACAGCGAAGCTGCTGTCGACTGTGGAGCGGGTGTCGAAACTGCTTCCGCAACGACCACAGTAGGTGCGGCGATTACAGCTGCTCGACGCCCCGCGCCCCCGCTTCTTCGGCGTAGGCCTGGGCTTGGTCGAGTTCATCGGCGGTGTAGGTGCGGATTCCGGCGGGCCGGCCAGGTGGCCGCACGATGAGTGTTAGGCAGGCCAGCTCGACGCGGCCGCGTTTGGGTGCGACACGATTGGTGGGGCCGACCCCGTCGTTGTTCTCAGTCATTGCGGCGCTTCGTCCTCTCGCGGTTGCAGCGCCTCGGGCGGCACCCACATGGTGATGGTGGCCGAGGAAACGTGGTTGGCGCTCTCAACCGGCATCTGACATATCCCGCGCCACAGGCCGTTTGACATTCTCAGCCAGGCGACGAGCAGCGCGGGCATGGTCGGTTCGATCCGCGCGCCGGATGCACGAACTCGCAGTGACACTCCCCCACCGGCCGTTAATGGACGTCCGCATAAGGGGTCCGCGATCGCCATGTCGATCAGCACGGGCCTCGGCGGGTCGAACACGCGCAGTGTTCGGGTGTCGGGCCAGTGGTCGAACATGCACAGATTCTAGCCCGGGTGTCGAATGCATGTTCGACCACTGGGGTAGACTGTTCGAGTGGGCGGGGGTGTTCCTGGAACGGGAAGTCTGGGACCGCACGCACCCCCGCCTCACTCCCCCAGCTGCTTCACGGGTGGGCCTTTTCAGTCGCGATAGCTGCGGTAGCGCTGTGGGTGCTACTGGCGGTTCCGCTTGCGTTCCTCGACTGCCATTTGAGAGAGGCTTTTGGTGATCCCTTTGGGGATTCCAGCAAATGGCTCTCCCCCGTTGTGCTCGTTCTCGAGTTGGCGGACTCTGTCGAGGATGGTTTCGGCAAGGAAGTCGGTGAAGCTGCCTGCGGAGGTACGGAGGTAGCCGAACTGGTAGGCGGCTCGGATTCGGGCTGCTTCGTCTTCGTCGACGTAAGGACCGACACGGACTCGGCGGCCGCCGGCGACGGGGGCCTTCTTCTCTGCCGCGGGCGGAGTCGGAGTCGAACGTGCGCGGTCTGCCGGCTGGGTCTGTGTGTTCGTAGCCGGTTTCGGGGTCTGCTCCACGGTCGGCGGAGCGGGCTCTTGGGTCTGGATGGGCGACTGTTGGGCCAGGGCACTCTTGCGACGTTCTGGGCGGCTCATGCGGTGACCGCCTGCGCCGGGGTTTCGGCGACGATATGCCGATAGATGTCGCGGTAAAAGGCGTGGAGGTTGCGGGCTTTCGATGTGCCCCAGTCGGTGAGGCTAACCGATGCTTCGGAGGCGTCGCGGATGACGACAGCCTTCGGGATGGGAGTTCCGAGGATGTCGACAGCTGCGCGGATCTCGGCGAGTTGTTCGCGCGCGCCGATGGTGTCTGCCTCGATCTTGTTCACGACGGTGCCGCTGTGGATGAGCGCCGGGTTGTAGCTCTCGGCTACCAGGGTGATGTTCTTGCGCAGCTTCGCTAGACCGTTGACGCTGAACAGCGCAGCCTCAGTGATGATGACGGCCCTGTCGGCGGCAGTGAGAGCATTGATCGTGAGTTGGTCCAGTGCTGGCGGGCAGTCGATAAGGATGAGGTCGTAGTCGTCGCGGACTGCGTCGCATTCGGCTTTAAGTCGCCGTTCGCGGCCGGCACCGGCGACGACGAGCTGGTCCCGGACGGCGCTGAGGACGTCGTTGTCGGGCACGGTGGGCGCGAGAGTGACGTTGGGAAAAACGGTGTCGACGACAACGTCGGCGAGGGTGTCAGAGGTACTCGCGGCGATCGCGTCGGCGATGCCGACAGAATCGTGCTCAACACTCCCCTCTGCGGCCAGGATGCTGGTCAGATTGCCTTGAGGATCGAGGTCGATGGCCAGGACGCGGGCACCGTCTTTGGCCGCGGCGTCAGCCAAGTTGAACAGAGTGGTCGTCTTCCCCACCCCGCCTTTCTGATTGCAAATCGCGCATACCAAAGCCATAACCTGGTCCTTTCATCCAAACGTGTGCGATGAGTGCAATAGCTCTATGGCCGCTGTCGCATCTACTGGGACGTTCGCTCTATGGAAACGACGGTACCGATGGTAGTCACGGCTGCGGTAGAGCTACTGGGTGTCAGCCTACCAGTAGCGCTACAGCTGCGATAGTACGACACTCTCGATAGTTGCGATAAGCGCGATATTTTCAGTAGCTGCCGCGGCTGCGGTAGTTGTTATAGATGCAGTACGTGCGATAGGTGCAGTGGGTTCGATAGCCTCAGTGAGTGCAGTAATACCCATAGCTCTACAGCCGCTTCCGACCGTAGACTGGCGCGTAACCGCGCATCGTTCGACATAGGCTGCCCGGATGGGTGAGGCAACGAGCCGAATCCATTATCAACGTCAATGAGAAGGATCATCTAGCGGTCACGTGCCCCGCTCGGCCCCTGTGACGGTCCACGATCAATGCGGCCTGGGTGGTAGCGCAATGGTCTCTGCGCCGCGACAGAGGCGAAGAGGCTGCCCTGGGCGCGGCCAGCCACGTCAGTGTGCGTCAGACGGTCCCGTAGGACCCTCAATCCGGTCCTCATGCGGGCCCGCTCACCTGGCCCTTCTGCGTGGTAGGTCTTACGTTCGCCCACGATCCGCGCCCGAAGTTCTTTCGCCCGCTCGAAGGCACCGCTGGCCGTAGCCGCCGAGTCGACGGCTGCTTGCTCTGCCTGTTCGGGGGTTACTGACCAGCGGGTTCCCTTTCCTGTTCCCGTCCGTGTGACCAACCCGAACGAACCGAGGGTGGCGAGGAGACCAAGCAGTCCCCAGCCAGTCCCACCAGTGCGGAGGGGGAGGAGGGCAGCAGCCGTGGAGGTGGGGATCGCAGTCTTCTGGGCGCAGAGCAGTGCCCACAGGGTGTGGGCGGAGTGACCTAGTTGCCCCCAGAGGGGGTGGAGCCGTAGGGGGTCTGTGACGTCATGGTCACCATCTCCCCGGTAAAACTCATCTGGCACCCGCAGTGAGTACAAGGCAGCCTCGTTGGCTGGCCCATCGCGCCAATCTCGCGTCCGAACAAGCAGGCCACGCTCCTGGAGGCGTTGGAGGTGGACGAACGCGCGGCTGTCGCATACCGACATCCAGGTTGCGAGGCAGCGTTTGGCGATCGGACGATCGACGAGGCCGTGGCCATCGGTGAACCTGTGGGTGATGACCGCAACCGCGGCCGCGACCAACTCGGGTTCATCCCAAGTGGCGACCTCGGCGAGTGCGTCGTCGACGAGGGACTGGTCGGCGGGGTCCAGCGGCGGCCGGTGGCTGCTAGCGCGCTCGGCGATGCTTTGCCAGTGCGCGGCACAGGCTGAGCGGGCGCGCCGGCGGTCACCATCACGGTCGCGGAACTTCGCGAAGGCAGGGCAGTGCGCATAGAACCAGCGGACCGCAGCAAATGAGCGCAGACCGACGTCCCACAGCACCCACGCCGCGGCCGTCGCCGCAGCGGAGCGGTCCTCGCCTCCGGTGTCGTTGAGGATGCGCCACTGTTGGGCGGTGATAGGTGTGCGCCGCCGCCAGGCTCGTGGAGCCTGCCATTGCAATTCGCCCGGACCGTCGGTGTCAGGGGCGAGTTCGTGCATCTGCGCGGCCGCGGACAGCGCGACCATAGGCCCCGGGGTGGGGGAGTGGGGGGTGAGGTCGTCGGTGATCGCGGCGCGGACCCGGTCGCCGGCATGGGAGACGACGGCGCCGATGCGCACCCGCTTGACCTGACCGTCGCGGCGGTGGACCTCTACCTCGAGTCCGGGGCGGTACACCTCGGCGTCGAGCTGCACGCACCACCCGTCGTCATGGCGGGTGAACGTCGCTTGCACCGGTCCTGGTTCATCACTGCCGAGGGCTGAGCGCAGGCGTTTGGCCGTTTCCACTGCCGTGATGGCTCTGAGGTCATCGTTGACGGGTGTGCAGTGGCGGCCGCCGGGTTTCAGCGATGCGCTGCCCGGCAGACGCAGGAGATGTCCTGGGCTCAGCACGTCGATGCGGCGAGCCGACAAGTTGAGGTGACGGCGCAGATCAGCAAGAAACTCGCGTATCCCCAGATCAGACGAAGGGGAGTCGCATTTAAGGATCACGTGCAGCGAGTCCGGGCTACCGGAGCGGGCGAGGTAGGCAGCGGTCGCGGAGTAGTCGCCGAGCACATCGCGCAGGCGTGGCCACACCTGCTCAGCGCAGCGGTCGAGGTCGATGACCAGCAGATCACTGCGGATCGGGGCCACAACTGCCCAGATGGCCTTGCCACCGCCGGCGCGCTCGGCCTCGGTGATTAGCTCAATCGGGCTACCGCTGCGCTCCCGGCGAGCCTTGTTCGCCGTAGCAGTGCCGGCCAGCGCGAAGCTCTCACCACCGGGCGCAGGCAGCAGCCGGTACACCTCGGACCACCGCGACTCAGTAACCGAGTCGTGATCCGACACGCGTTCATCAGAACTAGCGCGAGCAAAAGGGTGCGCGCTATCCTGAGACCAGTCCGACACAGACTGTCCCTCCGGGGATCAGGGAGCGAGATTGCCGCCTCGCCCCTCAAACTTCACGAACGCCCTCGGTTGCCGCCGGGGGCGTTCGTCATTTCAGCTATGCGCTGTCGCGCAGCTTCAGTACCTCCTGACGCATCGGCACGACCGTCGAGGGCAACCGATCTCGGTTGTCCTCAGCGATCAGCAGGCAGACGTAGTCCGTCAGCGTCAGACCACGGGATAGTGCGGCGGCTACTGCCGTCTCTTTGACCTGCGCGAGGACCTTAAGGTTCATCGGCGCAAGATCCGCTCCGGTTGGGTCCTTTCGGGGGCGTCCTGCCATGCCTGCCATTCTGGCTACACAAAACCCCCGGACGGAGGCGACACGCCGTTAACGTAGGGGCCAATTCTGTAGGCTGCACTTACATACACACTAACGTACGAGGATGGGGATGACGTCTTTCAACGGGGTTGTGCACATTGACACAGACTGCGGTGTTGATGACGCGCTCGCGCTAGCGGTACTAGGCCAGGAAATCAACGTCGCAAGCGTCTCTACCACCTGGGGGAACTGCTCGGCTCTACAAGCAGCAGCGAACGCCAGGTACATCCTTCAAAGAACGAAAGCAGCCCAAACTGAGGTAACCCCCGCGTACAACGACCCGCCGGCATCCTGGTCGCCCTCTGATGTTCACGGGCCGGACGGGATGGGAGGTGTCTTCCACCTGTCACCGGCTGAGAGGTTGCGGAGTAGCGACACAGCGGTCAGTACGATCGTTCGCTTCGCCGAGCGAGCAGGCAAGGGTGGACGGTTGCTTGCGATTGCTCCACTGACGAACGTCGCGGCCGCGTACCGCGCGGCGCCCGAGGCATTGCGGTCGCTAGACCGAATAGTCGTGATGGCGGGCCAGGGGCTCACGCCTCGGTCGGCATGGCTCGACGAGACCGGCGATACCAACACCCGGCATGATCCTTCGGCGACTGCGGAGATCGCGGCCAGTGCGCTGCCGATCACATGGGTCGGCATCGACGTGACCAGACATGTTCTGTTGAGCGCGGATGTGTTCGGCGAGTCAGAATTTGGCAAAACTATGCGTGCGGTGAGCGAAGGCTACGGCGCCAGCCGGGCAGCTTCTTACGGCTATGCCGCCAGTGGCCCGGGATGGCGGGTGCCGGCCCATGACACGGTGGCGGCAATGGTTTTGCTGGGCGAGGGCGGCGCAACAACCTCTGACGCACGGGCGGTGGTAGACCGCTCCTCAGGAACTCCGGTGCTGAGAGGTCGGACTTCTCGGCCGTCAGACACCACACACAAGTTCGTGACGGCCCCACCTGATCACCTCGCTGTGCACGCTCTACTCCGGAAGGCGTTCGCGCAGTGAAGATTCGTGACCGGATGCTGATTCGCCTCATTGTCCGCGGAGCCGTACGTCGACGTGCTCGGACTATTGAGGATCTGAGCGCCTACTGCGCAGCAAGAACCGGCAAGGAGATACAGCTGACCCCATTGCGGGGGCTCACATCTGTCTCCGGCGTCGTCGCGAGAGACGACGACAACAACCGAGCTGACATCTTCTATGCCGACTCAGACGGCGAGTGGCGGAGACGCATTACGATCACGCACGAACTTGCGCATCTGTTCCTCGACCACACCTGTGCGCACTCGGACGCGCCAGATGTCCGCGACATCCTCGCAATGATCACGAGAGTGCCGCGCGCGGCGGTAATCCGGGCCTTGGAGAACGCATCGTTTGAGCAGCGACCTTTATCCGAACGCGCTCATGGACTGGCAGACTCTCACTTCGACAACCCTGACGAACGTGCCGCCGAGACCCTAGCCAGCAAGCTCCTGGTACTGACCCTCGTCTCAGATGCGGACTTCAACTCCTTAAGCACCTACCAGAGCTTGGTGTCGGACTCTTCGGTCGTGACGACCTTCTTGGGACCTCGATGAGAAATACCATCCCACTGTGGTTAGACATCTTCATTGTCGTAGCCGCGTTCGCGATTGTTGCTGCGCGAGCAATGCTGATGCGGTCAGCTTCGGCGCGCTGGTTCACAGTGCTGGTCGCCTGCTTCGCGGTAGCCGATCTGATCAAGATGGGCGTGGTCAATGACGCACTGGTGTCCCTGACCGACGCGCGTGCGGTTCGCGTAGCGGCACAGATCTTCACCATCGCCGCGGCCCTGGTGGCCGCGGCGGCCGTCCGGGACGCGCGCACAGCATGGGCAGGCCGTTCGGTCCGACGTACTAGACGAATCATCTTGCGCGCATTTGCCGTATGGCTGGCCACGTCGGCTGTGCTGATCGTCCTTGACGCAGCAGCGGGTGATCGCGAGCTGCCAATCGAGGCAGCAAGCCCAGGGTGGTCGATTGCCTATTTCGTCGTGTACGCCGGGGCCATCGTGCTTGGCGACGGGTACGCGCTCGCGCACGTGATACTGGCGTTGCGGTCCCACGATCGCAACGAACGGCCCCCGGCCGCGATTATCGCGACGGGAATAGGGATCTTCGTGACCACGGGACTGAACTCCCTGAGCCTGTTGTGGTACGCCGTTGCTCACGCGACGGGGACAATCGGTACCGCTGAGCGTTTGCAACGGGACAGCAATGGCAACGTGTTTGCCTACTTCACACTCGGTATGACGGCGATCGCGCTGGCCGGTTTGGTGAACTGGTCGGCGCGACAACGGCCTACCGATTCCGATCTCGCCTCAGCGATACGAGGGCTGCCGATCCTCTGGCAGCATCTGGTCGAGCGAGTTCCTTCCGTGCGGTTAGACCCAGCTGTTCCGCTCGATCGCGATGAGGCGACGGTCCGGATGATCACCGAGTGCATCGACGCTCTCGTGTTCCTCCACGGCAAAGGCGACGACCCGGACCAGAACGACGTAGCCACAACGCCGGCGGAAGTGCTTCGACTCGCGCGGCAGGTAGACCCTATGACGGATCGTCAGACGGATGTGCCCGCCCGCGAAGTTTCAGGTTTTCCGGCCCGCTCTTAACAAGGGCCTCCAGCAAGAGCATTTCTGAGTCCATGGTGGGGTCAGCCCCGCGGAACCACTCCTGCGGCAGTTCAAGATGCTCGGCAAAACGCGCGATAGCTTCCTCGGGAAGGTCGCCGCCGTCCAGGGAGCTATCACTAGCCCCGGTCAGCTCGCGCACCTCCACGGGCGACAGTCGGAACACGCTCATCGCGCACTTCACGCGGTCAGCTGGCGTCATCATCGTCCGGGTCCCCACTCTCTTCTTGTGCATCGCGGGTTCGCTCCTCTGAACGAGTAGAGGGTATCAACCGTGAATAGAGCTCTCTACGCTCTACGTTCGCGGCAGTTCGTGCCGGCGTCTCATCGTCAGGGGGCTGTGCCATAAAGGCCTCCACGGCTTGCGCCACTCTCGCTGCCGGTACTCCTTCGCCGGAGTTCGAGGACAACATGGCGGAAACCACTCTGCCTACCAACGGCGACAGCGCGGAACGCAGTTCTGCAACGGCGGAGGTCAATGGACCGCCGTTCCGCTCGTAGTGAGCTGCGGCCGCAGCTATAGAGTTCGCGGCCTCTACAAGTGCGGTCAGCGTCCCGACGGCCACCTGAAGGTCTCCCCGGGCAACCGATGCCCTGCGTCCGGCGTCATCCCCAAGTTCATCAGCAAGAGGTTCCCCACCTGCGTAAACACTTCGGGCGCTACCCTCTGGCCAGCGCAAGATGTGGTCAAGCTTCTTGAATGTAGGCGCCCGCAGGGGTGGCGTGTGACCGCTCTCGATACGCACCATTGTCGGCTCTGACGGGCCGCCCCCCGCGACCACTGCGGCGAGGCTTAGCCCCAGGTCTTTTCGCCGACGGTGTATGACGTCGGCGAAATACTGAGGGTCAGACACGACGAGGGCTACCGATCGTATGGACGCGCTTACATATGCGCGTTATATTAGTGCCGTGGATGCGCCTACTCCCTCTCATGATGGTTCCAGGGTAAGTCTGCGGCGGCCGTGCACTCACGTATGGCGCGGTTTCCAGCCCTATTCAAGACCATCACACAGAAGAGGCTTGGTGTGACCCGCGACCGGGGCGAGGCCCAGATTTGCCGTCTAACCTCGCCCCGGTCTCGAGCGCCTTTTGGATACCCAGCTCGGTTGCCGTAGGAGCGGCAGCGAGCTTGGCGTTCATAGTCTACCGCCGCTGTTGACTGTTGAATGTCGGGTTCGTCGTTCCTGCTGCTGCCGTTCGGACAGCGAGGATGCGACGTGACACATGTTGTGAGCAGTACCCAGGGTCGGCGCGAGGCCGACTCCCTGATTCCCGGGGTACAACTTCTGGGCCGGGCATCGTTCGAGTGCGCCGCCCGGCACCCAGGAATGGTGTGCGTCATCGGCTCGGAGCCCAGTCCCGACGCGCTGCTCGGTTCGGAATCCCGTTGTGCGGTGGGACATTTGCTGGTGCCCACTGGGTCGGAGGATGAGCTGAGTGCGTGGCGTCGGGCGTGGCGGGCGTCTCGTCCTGTTTCTTGCGGCGGTGTGTGGTGACGCGGCGCGCGAGCGCGGCGTCAATCGCGCTGGCGGTGATCGTGCCGGTACTTCTGACGGCAGCGCCGTTGGGCGGCGCCGGGACGGCGGCTGCCCGGGTCGACTGCAAGGACGTATTCGTGCTTGCGGTGCCGGGTACGTGGGAGACCAACGCCAAGGCACGCCGCGATGTGGTTCCGGGAATGCTGTCGAAGGTCACCAACCCGGTGCGGGCGGCGGTGGAGCGGGGGACGCCCATCGTTGGTCCTACGGCCGCACCGGTGCAGATCGGGCAGGAGCCGAACGGCGCGCCGTCGAGTGGCGGTGCGGTGAGTTCACTGGTGGGCGGTCTGCTGGACACGGCAGGGCAGATGTCCTCGCAGTCGAGCCCGACTCTTCCTGACGGGCAGCAGCTTCCGGGAACGACGCTGCCGACGACTGGTGCGTTGCCTACTCTGCAGCCGGCATCGAATGGCGCTTCGGTCAAACCCCGTATTCAGTTGGTCGACGACACCCCGACCACCTCAGCCCCCGCCCCGGATGATGAGGACAGCGATTCTCTAGCCCCGTCGGGCACTGCGAGCATCGACGGCGGCGCGATCGGCAAGAGCGTTGGCTTTGAGCAGATCCCGTATGTGGCACAGGTGGGCGGCCCGATCGCTGGTGTGGTGAAGAACGACCCGCTGACGTTGGGACAGTCACGGGCTAACGGGACCGCCGCCCTCAAAGCACGCTTGACCGAACTGAGTAAAGCCTGCCCGTCGGCGAAATTCGCTGGTCTGGGCTACTCGCAGGGATCGTTGGTGCTCGGGGACGTGTTCTCGGACATTGGCAATGACCGTGGGCCTGTCGAAGCTGATCGCATTCTCGCTGGCGGGTTGCTCTCGGACCCGGCGCGGACGCCGACCACGGCGAACCTGGACTCAGAGGCCCCGGCGCCGACACCACAGGTGTTGCCGGGGTCGGAGACCTTTGTCGGGCCGAACGTTGCCGGCCAGGGCGCTGTGGGCGCTCGCCCGGACGGATTCGGCACGCTGGCCGACCGGGTGACGTCGTTCTGCGCCGAGGGCGATGCGATCTGCGCCCTGACCGGTAAGAGCAAAGCGATTCAGGCGGTGGTCCCGCTGCTCAATCTGCGCAGCCAGGACATCGGACCGTATGTATCGGGTCGGGCGAAGACGCTGCTGACCAACGTTGCCTCGGCCAACCCCGAGGACATCAACCGAGCGGTGGTGTCGGTGATCAACGCCGCCACACAGATCGGTGTGGCGGGCGCGACCAACCCCTATGCGATCCCGCTGGAACTGGCGCGGGTGGTGTTCGCCTCGTCGATGCTCGACGACATCGGCCGCGTCGTGAAGATGCCCGAGTACGACGCCTTCCTGTCTCTGGTCAAGCCGGATGAGCTGGCGACACAGGTGGTTCAGGTGGCCAGCTACAGCCTTCTTGGTGTGCATCAGGCGTATGACCGCCGGCCGGTCAACGCCCAGGGCGACACCGCCACCGTCTTCTTGGCCAAGTGGCTACTCGGCCGGATCGAGGCGTCATGAGCTGACGACGCGCAGCGGCGACTGCGCCCGGCGGACGGCGATGTATGGGAGTGCATCACCGACCAGCACAGGGCGCGGCCACCGACGTCACTGCCTGACTCGAACCGAGCCAGGCGCAGGTTAGTCCATCAGCTGGGGAGTGAACATGAACAAGGCGACGATCGCCACGGTACTGGGAGCGGTGTTCCTGGTGCCTGTGCTGATCGTCGTCTTTTTCGTTGCCGCCAGCTACAACGCCCCCACCGAGGAAGACTCCTCGGGCGGATACTCCCAAGCCGGGTTGAAGACCGGGACGGTGCCGCCTGAGTTCGAACCGTGGGTGATCAAGGCGGGCAAGCGATGCCCGGAAATCTCCGCCCCGGTGATCGCCGCGCAGATCGAAGTGGAGTCCGGGTGGGACCCGGAGGCCGTCAGCCCGGCGGGCGCACAGGGACTCTCACAGTTCATGCCCTACACGTGGCCGTCGTATGCCGTTGATGCCAACGGCAACGGCACCGCCTCACCGTTCGATCCTCCGGACGCGATCATGGCCCAAGCCAAATTCGATTGCGACACCGTCGCGCAGGCGAAAAAGGACCTGGCCTCGGGCCGGATCAAGGGCGATCTGCTCGACATCGTGCTCAACGCCTACAACTGCGGCTACGGCTGCGTGCTGGCCAACGGCGGACCGAACATCACCAACGGCGAGACCGAAGGCTACGCCCCCGCGGTCAAGCAACGAATCCCGAAGTACGCCTCGATCAATCAATCAGCGACCGGGCGCGGCGGCAAGCTCGCGGGCCCGACGAACCGCCGGATCATCCAGGCCGCATTGCGGTGGCTGGGTACCCCCTACGCCTGGGGCGGGGGCAATCAAAACGGGCCGACCAACGGCATCAGTGATGGCGGCGGCGCCGCCGATGCCCACGGCGACTCGGGCAAAGTCGGTTTCGACTGCTCCGGACTCACGCTCTATGCGGTGGCCCAGGCCACCAACATGAAAATCGTGCTCCCGCACTTCACCGGCGACACCGGCAATCCCGGGCAGCTCTATGACCCTCGGGGCAAAGAGATTCCGGTCGCCGAGAAGCGGCCCGGGGATCTCATCTACTTCGGCTCGGGGGGCAACACCCATCACGTCGGAATCTATTACGGCAATCAGAACGGGCAAGACATGTTGCTCAACGCCCCCCAGTCGGGGGATGTCGTCCGAATTCAGCCCCTGTCGGGGTGGAGTGGAGAGGAGTGGTATGTCCGCCGTTTCGGATAGCACCATCCATCGTCGGTGCGCGGCCGCGAGTCTGTTGGCGGTCGTCACCGCGGCCGGCCTCGCGGCGTGTTCGACGCCTGACCGGGTGGAGCCACAGGGGCCGTCGTCGGTAGCTTCGCAGCCGTTCAGCACGCCCCCGACGGTGTCGTGGCCGTTTGCACCGCCGACGAGCCCGACACATGCGAACGCACCCACACAGCTCCCTCCGGGAGTCAGTGTTGACCGGTCGAGCGCCGATTCGGTGGCTCTGGCCGCAACCCGCATCTGGTACGGGTGGGACACCACCCGCGACCGCAGCCCCTATGACGCGGCGTTACGGGCAGCACCGCTGATGGCCGATGAATGCCGGACCCGGCTCACGGCGACACCGCCGACGGGCTCACCCGGCAACTACTGGACACAGCTGGCGTTGGTGCATGCCAAAGCGCAGTTGGGTCCAGGCGATGTGCGGTTCGGGTTCGAGGACCGCCCGCCGGACACCGCCGCCCGTGCGCTGCGCATTGTGACTGTGACGCAGCGTTTTCGCGCAGATCGCCCGGTGACACCGCGCCGTTATGTGGTGACAGTGCAACTGACGGCCCGGGCGGGTCAGTGGTCACTAGGCAACCCCGATACCGACCAGTGCGGGGTGAGGCCGCGATGACCGCAACCATTCCGCGTCGCCCGCGTATCGGCGCGGTGGCTGGGGGAGTGGCGACCTCGATCGTCGCTGCACTGATCGGTGGCGAGGACCTGGGCGTGGTCGCGCCCGGCGACGACGTCGATGTGCTGGTGTGCCGATCGGTAAGCCATCAGCTGAGCTTGGCCACCCGCATCGCCGCTGCCGCCCCAGTGGCCCCGGTGGTCGTGATCAGCGCTGACAGCCCCAATCGCGCACCGCACCAGGTCCGTGAGCGTGCCCGCATGCTCGAGCCCAATGTGCCCGCGGTGGTGTGGCTGGACTGGATTGAACAGGCCCGGTCGATGAGCAGCCCGCCCGCGGATCTGCGGGCCGCGGCGATCAGCGATGACCCGGAAGCGTGGTCGATGCGCCTGCGCGCGTTCCGTCACGCCCTGATCGCTGCCGTCACCGATGTGCTGTCGTCGGCGCCGGTGTCCGCCGACCACGACACCCCTCACACTTCCTCGCCGGACGAGGAACACCCGCGGCTTCGCCGCACCTCCTAAAACCCCTCTGTTGGAAGGAAGTACGCCCCATGTCCACTGCCCTAGCCGTATGGGATCACCTGACCGTCATCGCCGCCTCGCACCCGGGAGGCAGCAGCGGCACCGGCCAGCACCTGATCCTCGCCGCCCCTGGCGACGGGGATCAGCAGCTGTTCCCCGATCCGCCGCCGCAGCAGCTGCCCGAGGATGCCCAGAACGGCGTCAACATGTTCATCGGCTACCTGAAAACGATCATCTACTCGGCTGCGGTGATCGCGATGTTGTTCGTGGCCGTCGGCATGATCCTGGGTATGCGGGGCCGGTCGAACTTCGCCAAAGATGCGGTGACACACCTGCCTTGGCTGTTCGGCGGCGTGATCGGAGCCGGGGCGTGCGTCGGAATTCTGGACGCCTTCGCATGAGTGCGACCCGCCGCGTGCGTGGGGTTGCGGTGGCGCTGGCGGGCGCATGGATCGCTGTGCTCGTGCTGTTCGCCACCGGCGGGTCAGCGGGTGCGGTGCCCCCACCCACCCCGGGAGAGTCGTCGGTGCCGGCCACCTCGGACCCGGCCGCGCCGCCGGCTCCCGAGGAGTCGGCTGGCGTGGAGGGTGAAATCAAGATGGGCACCCCGAAACAGGGCGAGATCCACTGGGAGCAGTTCGGCGGCGACCGCACAGAAGCGCCCAGGGACTTGCAGTCGTTCTCCGACACCATGATCGGCTACGCGCTGACCGGTTTCGGTATCGCCGCGGTCGTAGGGGGACTGGTGGGCTTCGCCGCCATGATCGTCGGTTTCCGGGGTCGCTCCCAGGTCGCGAAAATGGCTCTAGAGCAGAGCATCTGGCTGTATCTGTCCGTGTTGATCGTCGGTTCATTCAGCACGATCGGCGGGATTCTCGTCGCAAGTGCGCTGTGACAAGAGGAAACGAGTGTCATGGGTCTCACAACTAAGGAATTCGCACAGCGACGGCCGCGGTGGCAGTGGCTCGCGGGCGCGGCGGCGGTGGTCGTTCTGGCCGCTGCGGTCGGGCTGATGATGCGTGGCGGCGAGTCGAGCGACGTCGCGGAAGCGCCGAGCCGATCGGCCACGCCGAGTTCGTCGGCGGGTAAAGGGTCGGTGCTGGTTCAGACACCGACGTTGCAGCGTTCGCCGACTGATCCGGAGTGGCTGACCGGCCCGCCGCACCGGGTGTCGTGGCAGCGGGTGGATGGGGTGCCGTTCCCCTTCTCCGACAGCGACGGCCCCGCGCGGATCACCGGCCCGATCGCCTCGGGCTACTCCCACACCCCTCAGGGTGCGGTGCTGGCCGCCGCGCACATCACCTTCCGCCTCACGTGGTCACCGGACTATGCAGCGGTCATCGACGCGCAAGCCAAGGTCAGTGCCACCACGCGCCGACAGCTTCTGGTGGCTCGTGACCACGGCGCGACGATCGACCCGGCGGTGCTCGCGCAGGTCGCCAGTGCACCGGTCGCGTTCAAGATCGCCGACTACACCGAGTCCAAAGCATCGGTGTACCTGGCCTTCCCGAGCCGCGGCGAGAACTTCCGGTTCGCAGCGGTGCCGGTGGTGTGGGACGAGGGGGACTGGAAGTTCAGCGGCGAATGGGACCCCGACTCAGCACCGGACCTTCCTGATTCCCCGTCGTTGTCGGGGTTCACCTCACTACGGGAGCAGCCATGAAGTCACGGCCACCTCAGTTCACAACTCGTGAATTCGCCGAACCGGCGACCGAGGGCAACCGCACGTGGCGGTGGGTACTGGTCGCAGTCGTGGTGGCCCTGGTCGCCGTGATCGCCGGAGTGCTGATCGTGCGTGCGACGTCCGGCCCGGACACCCCGGCCGACACCACAGGCCCGCTCGTCGACGCCGGGGAGGACGGCCAGCACGAGGTGTCGTTCGGAAACCTCCGATGGGAGGCGGTGGGCCGCACAGAGATGCCGTTCTCCGACACCGCCGGTCCCCGCACCCTCGATGGAGTCGCTGCGGCTGGATTCGCCCACACCGAGGCCGGGGCAATTCTGGCGGCCTGGCAGATTCCGATGCGCTTGGCGGTGTTGGCCGGTACCGATTCCATCTACCGCAAGCAGGTCCTCGGCACCCCCGGCGACATCTCGAAGCTGCGCCAATCGGTCGCCGAGCTACAGGCCAGTTTGGACCCCGAACAGACGGTCCCGCGTGTCATCGCCTGGCGCGCTCATCAGCCCTACAGCGAACAGGTCGCCAGCTACGACTTCGCGCTGCCCGGCGAGACCTCCACGGCGGTGTCGCTGTTGCGGTTCTCGGTGGTGTGGATGCGTGGGGACTGGCGCTATCAACCGGGCCTGTTCGGCAACGCCACCACCCGTCCCGTCGATGCCACCTCGGTCCATCCCGACAACGGCTGGCACCGCTTCCCGCAAGGAGCGAGCTGATGAGCATTCGGTCACGCACCCTCGGGGCGTTCGTCCTGGTCCTGCTGAGCGTGTGGGGGATCGGGGCCACCGCCGTGGTCACGCCCGCGGCCGCCGACCCGGCCAGCGCGCCGGGCTGGATGCCCGAGGAACCGCCACCACTGACCGCCGAGCAGCAGCAGTGGCTCAAACCCCTCGACGGCACCGACGAGGACGGCAAATACCTGGTGATCACCTGCCACGATCACCGGGAGTTCGCCGGCTGCGCCACCCACGACCCGTCCGAGCAGTCCAAAGACATCGACGCCTACGTGTTCAACGCCTCCGACCGCAGCTACGCCGGGGTCAAGGCAATGGTGCCGGAACAGCTGGCCAAGGAGCACCGCGAACTGCTCGACGACAACGGTGTCCTCGACTGTGAGAAGGCGCGCAACAAGATCCCTGCCTGCGCCAACCCTGGCGGTGCACCCAAACCCGCCCAGTTCGACGAGCAGGGCCGCTTCGTCAAGCTCACCGAAGGTGGTGTGGGACAGGCCGATACCAACGTCGACCTCAGCGCACTCAACCCCGCCAACGCGGCGAAAGATCTCCTCGACAACTGGTTCGCCCAGGCGTGTGAGAGCGTCGGCAAGTTCGCCGGCGACCTGCTGGTCCTGTCGATGACGTGGTGGCTGCGCACCGACTCCATCGACGTCACCTCCGGGGGCATCCTCGCCGGGGAACGGCCCGTGCAGATCCTGGTGATGATGGTCCTGGCCTTGGGCATCCTGTCCGCGGCTATCACCATGGCGATGTCCCGACGTCCCGGCCCGGCCGCCGAGCTCGGCGTCGGCGCGTTCAAATTCCTGCTGATCTGCTCGCTGTCGGGGATCGTGGTCACTGGCGCGTTGCACGCTGCCGACGACTTCGCCCGCCAGATCACCGCCAACGGCGCCGAAGAGTTCGGCCCGAACCTCAAAGCCATGCTTGGAATCGCCACCATCCGCAACCCCGGCGGCGTGCTCCTGCTGGGCGTAGTCGCGTTCGTCCTGGGCGCGGTGCAGTGGCTCATCGGCTTCGCCCGCCAAGCCGGTCTGGTGATCCTGTTCGCCATGCTGATCTTCGCCGCAGCGGGTCAACTGTCGTCGTGGGGTCGACAGTGGTTCCCGCGCATCGTGGCGATGATGCTGGCGCTGATCCTGTACAAGCCGTTTGCCGCCGCGCTCTACACCATCGGATTCAAACTGATGGGCAACGAGCAGTCACTGTCCTCAGTGATGGTCGGGCTCATGACAATCGGGCTGTGCGTGCTGACGCTGCCCACGATGCTCGCCTTCTTCAAATGGGTTTCTCCCGGTGCTCAGGGCGGTGCAAGCGTAGGGACAGTTCTCGCCGGTGGCGGTGCGATCGCCGCGGCCGGTGTGGGCCAGTTCGCCGGCGGCGGAGCAGGCGGCGACTCCCAGTCCAACTACATGGACTCCACCGGTCCCGGATCGTCGGGCGGCGGCGAAGCCGACCCGAGTCCCGGGAACAGTCCCGGCGGGTTCGGTAGCGGCGGCGGGGGCGGGGAGAGCACTGACGGCTCCTCGGGCGGCGAGGCCGGTGGTTCCTCACCCGAAGCCGATTTGGGCGCCGGTGATCTGGGTCCGGCCAGTGAAGCGCCCGACGCCGGTGGCGGCGTACCGATGCCAGGTGGTGCCGGCGGCGGCGCGGATGCCGCGGGCGCGGCCGGTGGCGCCGAAGCTGCCGGCGGAGGAGCCGCAGCCGCGAATCCGTATGTCGCAGCAGCGATGGCGGCCAAGGAAACCGTGGAGACCGCCGTCGACACCGTCGGCGAGGTCGCCGAAGGCGCGGCCACCGAAGCCACTGGCGGCGACGACACCGGACCCGACATGCAATGACCACCCGAGAGAAGGGACCCACAGACATGAACCCCCGCACACCGCACACCGCACCCCAAACCACCACCGCAACAACGTCGGCCCGGTCCCGACCGTGGCAGGGCCACTCCGCCGGGGTGCTCTACGGGCGTGAACTCGCGCACTCAGAACCGATCGGATTCGACCCGGCGCAGTGGTTGGAGGGCCAGCGATGACCACGACAGAACCGGCCTACCGGTCCGGGCGCCGTTCGCGCAGCGGGTTGGCGGTCGGACGGCTGGAAAACCGCCACAGCATCATCCTGGCCGTCACGGTCACCCTGGTCACGTTGTCGCTGTTCCTCGGCAACCTGGTGCTCACAGGTGTGCTCGCGCTGATCGCGGTTCCGGTGCTGGTACTCGGCGTGCTTCCGTTCGGCGCCGCAGGCAAAACCGTCGTTGAGCGCATTGCCGCGCGGATGCGGTTCGCGACGGCGGGCACCACCTCGGCGTGGTCCGACGATGTGCTCAGCGAGATCCCACGCGGAGACAACCTGCCCGGGGTCCTGGCCCCGCTGATGCCGATTGAGGTCGAGGACGGTCGTGGCGGTCACCAATGCTTGGTGTGGAACCGCCAGACCGGGATCGTCTCGGCGCCGATGTTCGTCTCACCGGTGGGATTGACCCTCGCCGACGACGGCGACGCTCTGACGTGGGTAACCAACTTCGGGGGCATGCTCGCCGACCTGGGGCACATGCCGACCGTCTCCTCGATCACGTTCACCTGTGAATCTGCGCCCACCGGCGGGATGAACCAGCGTTCCTACACCCGCAACCGCATCGAACGGGCCCGCCAACGGGCCAGGGAGAACGCCCGCATCAGCGGCGTCGACGTCGTCGAACCGCCGGAGGTGTGCGTGCGGGTGCTCGACGGGCTGGTGTCACAAAGCCGCGCCCAGACCGCCGACGTGACGTGTCTGGTCACCATCAACTTCGATCTGACCAAGGCGCAACCCGCCCCCAAGGATCTCAGCCAGGGCGCGGCCGAAGTGGTGAACATGTTGCCGCGGTTCGAATCTGCGCTGGCGGCCTCAGGGATGACGGTGACCCATCGGGCGACCAAAGGTCAGCTGATCCGCTACATCCGTACAGCATTCGATCCTGCGCTACGCAACACAGACCTCGACGAGGCCGCCGAGGAGCAGGAGTGGCGCGGCGCGGCACCCCTGCGGACAGAAGCCAGCGTGGATACCTACGCCCACGACTCGGGCTACTCGGTGTCGTGGGTCTACAGCGAATCCCTCGGCGGACTGCGGCGCTTCCGCGGCATGTTGCCGCTGGTCTCACCGGGCCGTTACCACCGCCGATTCTCGATGGTCTACCGCCCGTACTCGGCGGTCGAGGCGTCCCGGCAGGTCGAAAAGGAAGTCAGTGCTGGTGTGTTCCGCCGCATTTGGGCGCAGAAGACGAAGAAGGACGAGACCCAACGCGAGCACGACGACCGGGCCGCCGCGCGACGCATGGCTCAGCAGGAATCGCTCGGCGCTGGTCTAGGACTGTTCACCTTCTACGTCACCACCACCGTTCGCAACGAAGACACCCTCTCCGAGGCGTGCGCGGATGTCGAACGCCGCCAGGGTGAATCGAAAACGAAGTGGCGCCGCGCACGGCGGGCGATGGAAGCAACCTTCGCCGCGTCGCTGGGCGTGGGCATCGAACCGACCAGCGCACTGTCGCGGATGGCCAAAGACCGTTGGGGGGCTTAGGAACACATGGGTAACCACTCGGTGCTCACGATCAGCGAACCCGATCGCGACGTGCACAGCGACGACGAGGCAGTCTTCGGCGCAGGTCAGCGCGCCACGATGGGCCAACGCATCTTGCAGAAGATGGGCTTCGGGGCCACCCCGGCAGAGTCGGCCGACAGCGACGACGAGGAAGCGGTCTCGATCGACAACGTGCCCATGCACATGCCCTTCGACATGCTCAACGCCGCACTCGGCGCACCGCCACCGGCCAAGGGGCGCCGACGTCCGTTCGGCGGGTGGGCTCCCAACGTGGAAGCGGGCACCCTGTATCAGTCCACGACCGCCGAGCTGCCCGGCTTTTACCCGTTCCCTGCCCCGGCCGGCGCGCGGGTACGCGGCGTGCCTTTCGGTAACCACCTGCACACCGCTGAGCCGATCGGACTCGACCCGGCGCAGTGGCTCAAAGACGGGCTGGTCACCAACACCGGTATCTGGATGCAAGGCCAGCCCGGAGTGGGCAAGTCGACCGGCCTCAAACGCCTCGGGATGGGCCTAGTCGGATTCGGGTTCATGATGATCGTCCCGGGTGACCTCAAAGACGAGTACACCCGGATGGTTCGGGCGATGGGCGGCGAGGTGGTTCGCCTGGGACGCGGCCATGAATCGCTCAACCCGCTCGACCGAGGACCACTGGTCGCGGTCATCGCCTCCGCGACCGGCGGGGAGAAGCAGCAGCTGATGGCCCTGGCCAACTCACGGCGCCTGGCACTGCTGGAATCGCTGATCACCATCGTCGGTGAAGGCAAGCAGCTCACCGCGACCGAACGTCTGCTCCTGGGGGCGGCGGTGGCCATCGCCGATGCCGCCGCCGGCGACGACGAACCGATCATCCCCGCAGTCCTCACAGCGATCGACCACGGCAGCGACCCGCTGCGCAAAATCATGGCGGTCCCGTCACAGGCCACCACCGGAGCCGGAGATCTGGCCTATCAGCGCGAGGTCCGGGACTTCCGCAACGCCGTGGCGCTGCTGTGCAGCGATGACGGGCCGATCCGCGGCATGTTCGACCGCCCATCGAGCTTCAAAGTCACCAAGGACATGCCGGCGTTGTCGCTGTCGTTGTCAGCGATCGAGGACGAGTCCGACGACGTGGTGGCCTCAGCGATGCTGTGCGCCTCGACGTGGGCGACCTCGGTGGTGGAAGCGCAGCAGGCAAGTGGTCTGCGCCGCAACATCTACCAGCCGCGTGACGAGGTGTGGCGGGCATTGCGCGCGGCACCCGGGCTGGTGGAGAAGGAAGACCGTGCCACCCGACTCAACCGGCACCGCGGCATGGTGACCGCCCAGTCCACCCACTCGGTGACCGACCTCGACGCGTTGCCGACCATCGAAGACCGCGCCAAGGCCCGCGGCATGGCCGCCCGAAACGGTGTGAAGATCCTCGGTGGCCTCGACGACGCCGAGATGAAACGGCTGCACGAGATCACTCCGTTCACCAGCCGCGAACGTCGGCTGGTCACCCAGTGGTCGGCGCCGCCGACGTGGGTTCCCGGGCAGCTGCATCCCGGCCGGGGCAAGTACCTCATCAAATCTGGTGCGCGCATGGGCCTTCCGGTGCGTGTGGTGCTGCTGGAAGAAGAAATCAAGCTCTACGACACCGACAACGCCTGGGAAGGGGTTTAGCCATGTCTCCCTATGATGCGGTGCGCCGCACCGAATCCGCCGACACCGACGGCGCTACCCAGATCGTGGTGTGCCGCAGCCGGGCCAGCGTGCACGCCGTGCTCGGCGCCCACCCACCCGGGCTGGTGACGGTGCTCTCTGCGCGCAGCGACATCGACGCCCCGCGCACGTGGTGGCCACTGATCGAACAATGCTGGGATGAACGCCTCGCTGCGGTCGCCGCCGACCACCTGACGCGCGACCTGCCAGCCAACCTGCGCCTGGTCACCCCCGAGGCCACCACCCTGCTCGCGGGGGCGCTGCACGCGGCAAGCTTGGTGAATTGGCCGATCGTGACCCTGACTCACCTCCTCGACGCCGGGGCTGTGCCCACGATCGTGGAGTTGCTGGCCGGGGCAGGGGAGAACGACTTCGCTCTCGACGTCGCCAGTGTCGCCGGACCCACCGCACCCGAGGCCGAACTGGTCACTCAGGCCGCCGCGCTGGCTGCCCGTCACCTCGAGTACGCCCGGCACCTGATCACCGGCCCACCGGGGCACACACCCCGTGTCCGGGTACCGGCGCTGGCCGGCCATCAGGCACCGACAGTGTGTGTCCACGACGACCAGTCACCGGTCGCCGGGCTGATCATCGCCCGGCTGCGCCATGTGGCGCTGAGCGACCCCACCCTGACCTACGCCGAGGAGGACGCGGCATGAGCACCGGCAAAGCCGCCAGCGGCAACACCGAGACACAGTTGCGTATCGCTGGGGCGGTGGTGGTCCTGATCGTGGCGACCTGCTTGGCGATGGCAGTGGCCTCGACCCTCGGCGTGCCGCGATGGGTCGTGATCGCCGTCGCCGTCGGCATCACCGCAGTGGTGGCCACCGCCATCGTCGCCACGCGACGATGGTGGGGCCAGAGCGCGGCGATGCGCGCCCTACGCGACACCACCCACCTGGGGGATGTGACCGGCAAAGGCGCGTTGACCAAGGGCGCAGAACTCCGCGGCATCGACACCGACAGCGACGACGGCCGAACCACACTCGCCTCGATGGACGTGCGCGACGTGGCCATGTGCATCGGCCGCGTCGGCAAGAACCTGATCTTCAAAACGCTCGAAGACTTCACCCTCATCATCATGGGTCCACGCTCGAACAAGACCAGCTCCCAAGCCATTCCACGCATCTTGTCGGCACTGGGATCGGTGGTGGCGACCTCGAACAAACCCGACGTGTGGATTCTGACCGCCCACCTGCGCGGGCTACTCGGCCCGGTCTACACCTACGACCCCGCCCAGATTGCGTTCGTCGAACAGACGTGGTGGTGGAACATCCTCGGCGATGTCCGCAAGTACTCCGACGCCCGCCGCATCGCGACCCACTTCATGGCCGCGACCGGCAAGAACAACAGCGAATCGGGCAACTCCGGATTCTTCAACTCCTCCTCAAAGCAGTTGCTGGCGCGGATGATTCTCGCGGCCGCGGTGTCGGGAAACACCATGCGCGAGGTCATCACCTGGGTCGACACCCAATCCCACGAGCCTGTCGACCTACTCGCCAAGCACGGGCACCAGCGCATCGCGCTGAGCCTGGAAAGCCAATTGGAGCTGGTACCGGAAACCCTGTCCGGTGTCGTCGGCGGAGCCTCGGCAGCGTTGGAGTGCCTGCAAGACGAGGACGCCTTGCGCTGGATCACCCCGCCCGACAGCTGGGACGAACCACCGGCCGAGCCGATCGAGGAACTAGACCTGTGGACGTTGTTCACAGCGAGCCCCGGTCACAGCCCCACCCTGTACCTGATGACCCGCGACGACCAGGACAACGCCGATCCGGTCACCGCGGCGATCGTCGACCAGGTGTTCAAGCTGTCCAACCTCGCCGCGTCCGCCCACGGCGGACGGCTCGACCCGCCGCTGACCATGGTCCTCGACGAAGCCGCCAACATTTGCCGGATCGAAAACCTACCGGCGCTGGCCTCATTCGCCGGCAGCCAAGCCGTCATCGTCGACGTCATCTTGCAGTCCTACCAGCAGGGCATGGGCGTGTGGGGCCGGGAGAAGATGGGCGCGATGTGGGGGGCCTCGACCTGCCGCATCATCGGCGCCGGCCTGCAAGACCGTGACGACGCCCGGATGGTCTCAGACCTCATCGGCACCCACGAAGTGTGGAAAGACAGCTACACCTACAGCTCTGGGTCCCGCAGCCGGTCTCGCAGCCTCGTCCGCGAGCCGATCATGCCGCTGGAAGAGGTTGCCGCCCTTGACCGCAACAACGCGCTACTGATCCGGCAAGGGTCGCGGCCGATCCTCATGGACTTGATGCCGTGGTATCGCGAAGACGCCGAGGCCGCCGACATCAAGACCTACGCGAAAACCGCGACGGCACAGGTGCGGCGCAGTGCGGTGGCAGCGCTGGAAGACAACGCTCTTGGCCGCCACCTCCGCGACCTCGACGAGCCTGCTCCGGCCGCCGCGCACACCACGAGGGCGTGAGCGGCGTGGACCTGGCCAGCGAGGTCGAAGCTCTCCGACAACGCCTGGACGCGCTCACCGACAACGTCACCCGGCACGGCGACGCGCTCACCGCACTCGAAGACGGGTGGAGCTCCACCGCTGCCAACACCCTGGCCACCGTCAGCGCGGCGACCGACACCACCGCCGAGGGCGGTGACAGTGCCAGTGAGGACACCGAGCCGCACGGAGCCGAACCCGACATGGCGGTCCTGCGGGAATGGGTACGCGACAACGTCAGCGCGTGGTGCGAGCGGCGGGTGAAAACCAAACCTGCCGGACCTGGCGTCCGATGGTGCGCGCGATGGGATCTACACCCCGAAGCAATCACCCGGCTCTGGGGGTTGCGCGCCCTCCAACTGGAAGCCGCCCAGGAAGGGCCTGGCGCCGTCCTGATCTATTTGCGCGAGCATTTCGACCACCACCTGGCCATCCTCACCAGCGAAGAGGGGCCGTTTCACCGCTGCGTTCCGAAGCATGTCCCGTTCCACGACCCCGACCATCACGGCTACCTACCGACCGGAACAGCCGCCGTGCAGACCCCGCCGTCGACGGTCCTTAACCTCCCAACCCCGACCCCCTAAACCCGTTGCCCCTCAGGACACTCCCAACGCACTACCTGGGGAGCAACGACCGTGGTGGCCGGGGCCCCGACCTCCCCAGCTCGGGGTCCCGGCCACCGCACCCCTGCTTTTGCCCATTCCACGACGGGAGCAACTGAGATGAATCACCGCATAGCCCAGACCAATCCGTGGCTACAGCGACCCGGTCGAAGCGTCTGCCCAGGTGGCGGTCTGGTCACCGGCCGCGTGGGGCAGGGGCGAGCATTCCGGCTCAAGACCCGAACCCAAACCGTGGTGATCGACAGTGCCCCGGAGGACGTCGTCTGCGGGTGGCGCGACTTCGTCGCGTCTCTCGGCGGGCAGCCAGTGGCTCTCACTGTCCGCGTTGGCACGGCGAAACCGAGTCAGACACGAGCAAGGGGTGAGCATGACGGGTCCGGACGGACCTACCAGTAGTCGCGCCGCGGTGACCTTGTGGTTCTGACAGAGGAGCCACAGTGTGAAGAGAGGAACACATCATGACCATGTCTCCACGAGAGCGGGTGCGCCGCACTGTCGCTGGCGTCCTGATTGCGGGTGCGGTCGCCGCCGGGGCGGGGGTCGCCACGGCGGGGCCGGCGGCGGCCGCGGTGACTCCGATCGGCGTTGTCGACGGACATCGCGCGTTCGCGGTCGGCCCGCACGGCAGCGCCGCGCAATGCGCGCCCACCGCCGACCGGCTCACCAGGTTCGGCGCCAAGAAGTTCGGGCCACGGTTCGGCACCTGCTACCGCAGCGGTAGCGGCCAATGGTGGGCCATCAGCCCCTGGTCCGCGTAACGCCGAGAACCGCGTCGATCTACGGCAGACAGACGCGGAGCCACAACGAGTGAGGGGTGGGTGGGCATCGTCCTCGACGGTGCCCGCCCACCCCTCACTGTTGTTGCGTCTCTGACCGCTCACCCGACACAGGGGAGCGATCAGATAGGGCTGCCGAGCACTGCCCAGGTGTTGTAGGTGGTGTGGGCGATGACCGCGGTCCACACGGTGCGGGTGAGGACTGTGACGCCGACGAAGACAAGTCCCATGACGAAGGCGGGTGCCACGTTCCACATCCCGTAGTCGCTGTGGGACAGGGCGAACACTGTTGTCCAGCCGACCGATCCGACTGCCCACAGCATCCACGCGAAGCGCCGGTGGGCGAGGGTGCTCGCGCGCAGGAGTAGGTAGGCAGCCAGGACGGGGGAGCGGAACACGAGTTCTTCGGACAGGCCGTTCTCGACCAGCTGCACGAGCCACACATAGGGCGTCGAGTGACCGGCATAGATGTCGTAGCGGTCGTCGACGAGGTCCTCGGCCCGCGGGAACAGCGACGCCATGAGTTGGGCGGTGACCCACGCCAGCACGGCGGCGGCCACACCACCGACGACTACGACGGTGGCGCCGACGAGACGTCCCCGGGACCACACCGAGCTCTTGTCGCGCGGCACCGGGCCGACCCCGATCAGCCACAGATTGTCACGGGTCTGAGACATCACCGTGCGCCCATCAATGATGAACGCGACGCCCACCAGTGCGAACAGTACGACCATCGCGCCGAGCAGACCGTACGACATCGACTCCTGCACCGATGCTTTCAAGCCCAGGCCGGCGAAGATGGCGACGGGCGATACCCACACCCAGCGGGCGAGGACACCGAACCCGCCGAGGGCGGGCCGGTGATCGTCGGGTGCGGCGGTCACCGCATCGGTCACTGAGTTCGGCCGCGCGTGCGGGTCTGTGTGTGGGTGCGCGCGGCCGAGGCAGCGCGGGGTGTGCTGGCGCGGCCGCGTGACCGGTTCGCCGCCGCGGGTCCGGCGCCGCGGGTCAAAGGCGCCGTGGCCGCTTTCTGGCTGGCGGCTTGTTCGGCGCGGTCGCCCTCAGCGTCGGCGGCCAGGTCGCGTTCGTCGGCCGCGATGGCTTCGTGCGTGTCTGCATCACCACGTTCAACGGCGGGATCAACCTGCTCGTCGGCGACCGGGCCGCCGACCACCGCAAGCTCCGCGTCGGTGACCCGCTGCGCGGCGTGTGCCACTGCTTCCTCTTCGCGCACCGCTGTGTCGTCGTGGGTTTCGGCCAGATCGGCATGGGTAGATGCGCGGGCAGCGTGGTCGTGCCAGCGGTCCTCGAACTCGGACGCCGCCGGGGTGAGGATGCCCGGGTACTTCTCAGCCAACGCCCGATCGAACTCGGTGTCGATCTGCCCGACGAGTCGGCTGGCGCGCGCCCGATCGGTGGGCGTGTCCTCGGCGGTGGCCAGCCATTCGGTGGCAGCTTCGCGACGGGCCTGGTCCTCGTCGGTCGGTGCGGTATGCCCCTGGGCGGCCTTGCGTAGCTGCCAGGCGACCAGCGCCGCCGGGCTACGCACCTTGTGATCGAACGTGAGGCTGGCAGCTGCATCGGCGAGCAGGTCGGGGTCGACGCCCTCGCGCGCCAGATCCCGGAACTGACGTTCCGCGGTGGCCCATCGGGCGTCAGCGAACACACTCTGCGGGACACGGTCTCCGAGGCGTTCGCGAAGAGTGGGCGCGGTCAGTTCGTCGATGCTGATGGTCGTGCGGTCCTGCTCAGGCTGCTGTTGTCCCGAGTCATCGCCGGCCGCGGGCGCGGGTGCGTCCTCGGTGCGGTCGGCGGCGATGTCGCGGGCGGTCTGGCGTAGATCCGAGAGGGCATCGTGGTTCGGGTTGGCAGCCAACCACTCCCGGACGTGTGCCGCGGTGGCAGGGCTGCCCGCCGCCACCGTGACAGTGCGGTCGCCCAGGGTGGCTTGCACAACCTCGGTGCCGTCAGCGAGACCGGCGTAGGCCATCACCATCCCCGAATCGCCGACACGGTCGATGTCCACGTTGCCCTCGGCCACGCGCTGGTTCCACTCCTGGGCCTGGGTGGGCGTCAGCTCGTCGATCGCGGCGGCGTCGGCAGCGAGGTGGATGCGGGCAGCTTCGTCGGCGTCGTTCCATGCTGCCCGGCCGTGGCGTTCCCGCGCACTGCGCAGCGCACCGGCCGCTGTCCGCGCGAACATCGCGTAGGTGAGGAGTTGTTCGCGGGGCAGCCCGAGGGAGGGAACGTCGCTCTGGCGGCCCAACTCATCGAACGTGGATCGTTCTGTACTCATAGCCGTGGTCCCTTCTTCGGTGACTGATCGCCGGCCGACGGCAGACGGCGGGGCCGCGGCGGCTCTGGGTGGCCACGCTCGGTGCGTGGCCGCACCGCAGTGGTGGTGCGTTGCGGTGTGGGTCGGGGTGTGGTCGTCGCCGCGGGAGCGGCAGACCGAGACACGGGGGTCAGTCGGGAGCCGGTGGTGCGCGCTGCGGTCGCGGCGTGGAGCTCGCCGCGTTGCTGATGCCAGGCAGCGACCTCGACCATCAGTTGTGCCAGTGCGACTGCGAGTTCGACGCTGGCCGCGCTCGCTGAGCCCTTCTCAGTGACGATCCGTAACGCCAGCAGATCCCGGGCGGCGGCGTTGAGTGCGTCGGCGGCCGGATTCACTGGCGCCGAGGCAGGGGAGGGCCGGGCGGTACGCGCGGCGGTGGCGCTGCGGTGCGAGGACCACACCGCCTGCGTGCGCGGGGCGTTCGCCGGGGGTGCAGTGCCGTCGGTGACACGGGAGTAGGCGGTGATCATGCGGTGCGCGGCCACAGCGATGTCGCGGCCATGGGCCGGGTGCTCGGCGTGGGCGAGCGCGGTGTGCGCGCGCTGCACTGCCGCGCGGGCGCGGTCGAACGCCCCGGCGGTCAGGTCGATGGTGACCTTCGCGGGCCGCTCGGCGACCGTCCCGCCGTGTCGCTGCCACTCGGCAGACAGCTTCGGCCACGACAAGTCCCGCGAGAGTTTGGAGCCGCCGTAGAAGATCGGGGCTTCGGTCTCGGCGCTGACATCGCCGCGCAGTGCCACCGCGTACCCGTCGATCGCGCCGTCGCGGTCGTGGTGCAGATGCACCAGCAACCCGCGTTCGCGCAACCCGGCCAGAAACGCTTCACCGTCACCGGCGACCGCTGCGGTGTCGGCGACGGCCTGGCGTAGCTGCCCACGGATCGTCTCGGCCGGATCGGTGCGGGTTGCCGCGGGCATGCCCGACGCGCGGCGGCGTTGGGTCTTCTCATGCTCACCTCGGGTCGCCTCCCGAGCGGCGCTGCGGTCGTTCTGCGCTGTCGTGGTCAGCCCGAGGCGGTCCTCCCACTCCCGCATCACCGAGCGCACTGCGTGGAAGTCGTTACGCGGGTGCAGCCGCCGGCCAGTGTCCTGGCGGACCAAGACCGCGGCGATGTGAATGTGATCGTTCCCGGCCTCCGACAGTCCGTGATGCACCGCCACCCACCGGCACCCGCCGGGGTCGTCGGCCGCGGCGATGCCGGTCCGGTCCATGACATCGCGGGCGATCTGCGCCCACGTCTCCTGCGACAGCGGCCCATGCGCAGCGACGTCCTCGGCCGAAATCGCGATCGACGCGTGCCACACGTAGCCGTGCTTGGTGTAGAACGGTTCGCCCTCGCCGGGCTGCCGGGTCGGCAACCCGGCAGCGGCCGCCGGGGCCTGCACATGCTCGCGCAGCGCGGCCAGCCCGGCCGGGTCGAAATCGAAATCGCCGGCACCGATCTTGCCCGGCTGCAACGCGCCGGGATCGTTGTGCCACGCGGCGATGACCGTCGGGTTGGTGTGTTCATTGGCCCGGCCCGGACCCATCAGATAACTGATCAAATGCGGCGCGTCCCAGCCGCGACCAATCTTGTCGATCACCGCAACCTCCGCAGCAAACTCATCAGTTCGGTGTCGAGCTTGTCGTTGGTGCGGCGCACGTAGTCGAGCACCGCCGCTGACTCCGGGGCGAGCTCGCCGGTCGAGTTCGCGTGGCGCGCCACGTCGTTGAGGTTGCCGGCCACATTGCCCAACAGCCGCCGCAAGTGACGCACATCGTCAAGGAGCTCCTGGGCCTCGGACACACTCAGCCCGACCGGTGCGCTCGCGCCATCCGGAGCGGTGTCGTCTCCGGCGACGGCGCTGCGCGCGACCAACGACCGCGCATCACGCACGGCGGCCGAAGCGACGTAGGCGCCGAAGCGCAGCCCCATCATCCCCGCGGCCACCTCGATCACCGCGCGTTCCTCTCCGTCGAAGTAAACCTTGCGCGGCTGCCTGCGCCCACTGGGCACGTGCGGACGATGACCTCGCGCAGCCGCTCCCGCCACCACCCTCACCCCTCCCATGTCCGGGCGTCGCCGCCCGACCGGACACCACCAGCGCCCGCCGCAACCGGACGCGACACCACCGAGTGTCGCCACCGCCCGCGGCCAGCGCAAGCCAAAACCGGCCGGTTTTGGGATATCTTGCTCCCGCGAAATCCGGTAGGCAGTCCTGCTACGGAAGAGCGGGGGTTCTGTCTCAAGCGCTGGGGACAACGGCAGGCCAGCCCGGGGGCCGCGAAGCCGAGCCCGGCTCGCCGCGCCGCCCGAGGTGCTTGATTTAGAACCATTAGATACATTAGAAACAATGTAGCGGGTTGAAGCCCGCTCCGACACACCGAGCAGAGGGGAGTGGCCAGCAGATGGCTTCCAAGACAACCGCGGCGCAGGAGGCGCTGGACGCCTACCGCCGCGAGCTTCTGTCCGACAGCGTCGAGACGCGCATCGCTGAACTGTCCGGGGTGGTGGCCACCTACGAAGCGACGTGCCGCGACCGCGACCGGCAGGCCAAGGCGCTCACCGCCCGGTCGTGGTGGACCGACGCGAACTCGCTGCGCGACACCTTCGACCGGATGCAAGCTCTCGCGCAGCGGCAGTGGGCAGACGAGGACGCCGTGCTCGCCGCGTTCGAGGCGGCCAAGGCAGCCGGCGCGAAACCCTCGGTGCTGGCCAGCATCGGTCTGCGCCCCGAGGCAGCTCTGACCGCCGCCCGCGCGCGGCACTCCGCATCGACCGCCACCGACGACGGCAAGGCATCAACAGGCGACCAACCGTCGGCACCCACCGACACCACACCCGCCCACACGCCGCCCGCCGAGTCATCGCCGGCCGCCGACTCACCACTGGACCGCAGCGCATGAGTCGCGCCAGG
>NZ_JBGCVZ010000004.1:0-28653 GCF_041103195.1 Gordonia sp. ABKF26 | reverse complement strand
ACGGCGCTCATCGAAATTCCCCAGTGATGCTCATCTGAATTCCCCACCCGTGTGGCTCCGCCAGAGTAGGCGGGCCTCCCGTGATGCTGATGGTCTCTGACCACTCACCAGCAACCTCGGGAGGCCCGCTTTCATGTTGACACGGGAGAACGATGTGGAAGTACATGCACTGCACAACCGGGGGTGGACGATCTCGGCGATCGCCCGCCACACCGGCCACGATAGAAAGACGATCCGGGCCTACCTCAACGGTGAGCGCACCCCGGGCCAGCGCAAGAGGCCGGCGGTTGATCCGTTCGACCCCTACCTCGACTATGTCCGGGCCCGACTCGACGAGGACCCGCATCTGTGGTCACGCACGTTGTGCGATGAACTCGAGGACCTCGGCTACACCCAGTCGTATCAGACCCTGACCCGCCAGATCCGGACTCGCGGTCTGCGACCGAAGTGTGCGGACTGCGCGCAGGTCACCGAACGGGCGAATGCGATCATCGAACACCCGCCGGGTGAAGAGACACAATGGGATTGGGTGGAGTTGCCGAATCCTCCAGCGCAGTGGGGTTGGGGTTCGACCGCATTCCTGCTGGTCGGGTCACTGTCGCATTCGGGGCGGTGGCGTGGCTATCTGGCACCGGATATGACCCGCCCGCAGGTGATCGCCGGTATCGACCGCATCACCCGCCGCTTGGGTGGGGTCACCAAGTCGTGGCGGTTCGACCGGATGGCCACGGTGTGTCACCCGGCAACCGGCGCGTTGACCGCCGAGTTCGCCGGCGTCGCCAAGCATTACGGCGTCTCGGTGGCCGTGTGCCCACCCCGGCGCGGGAACCGCAAGGGTGTGGTGGAGAAGTCCAATCACATTGCCGCGCAACGCTGGTGGCGCACACTTCCTGACGAGCTGACCGTCGAGCAAGCCCAGACCAGTTGCGACACGTTCTGCCGGACCCGCTCGGATGTTCGGGTGCGCCGAACCAAAGATGGGCGCTCGAACGTGGCCACCATCGCCAAACGCGAACCCCTGAGCGCCCCGCCAGCAGCTCCGTACCCGACGACGGTCACCGAGGTGCGGAAAGTGTCTCGCCAGGCGCTGGCGGCATGGAAGGGCAACCAGTACTCGGTGCCCCCGGAGTTGGCGATGAGCGACGTGCACGTCAGTGAGCGTCTCGGTGACGGGCATATCGACATCGCCACCGACTCGGGCATCGTGATCGCCCGCCACCGCCTGGCCACTGCCGGCTCGGGAGCCCAAGTGCGTGACCACGGCCATGTCGTCGCCTTGGACACCCTGGCCCAGGCCGGCGCCTCATCGAGTCGCCGACCGCATCGCCGCAAGGAACGCATCCCACCCGGCCAGACCGCCCGACAAGCTGCAGAAGCGCTGCGCCGCGCAACCGCCCACCCCGCCACACCGACCGAGGCGTCGGTGATCGATCTGAGCGTGTACGAACGCGCCGCACAGAACAGGACCCAACTCCCATGACCAACAAGACCGACGAAACCACCACCACCTCCAATCCGAACAGTGATGCACCGCAGTCACAATCGGCGGTCTCGGTGTATCAGCAGCTACGTGGGCATCTCGCCGCACTCAAACTCGACTCCGCCGCGCAAGCCCTACCGCAGGTGCTGCAGACCGCCGCCGAGCAGGAGTGGACGATGACCTACACCCTCGAGCACCTCCTCGGCATCGAGGTCGATGCCACCGAGGCCCGCCGCCTGGCCGGGCGGCTGCGGTTCGCCTGCCTGCCCACCCCCGCCACCCTGGACGGGTTTGACTACGACGCCGCCCCCGGAGTCGACCGAGCATTGATCCGCGAACTGGGCACTTGCGCCTACCTCGAATCGGCCACCAACGTGCTGCTCATCGGACCGCCCGGCACCGGCAAAACCCACCTCGCCGTCGGGCTGGCGCATGCCGCGGTGCACGCCGGCTACCGCACGTATGTGACCACCGCCGCGGATCTGGCCGCCCGCTGCCACAAAGCCGCCATCGAGGGCCGCTGGGCCACCTGCATGCGATTCTTCGCCGGTCCCACCCTGCTGGTGATCGACGAACTCGGATACCTGCCGCTACCGGCCGAAGCCGCGTCAGCGCTGTTTCAAGTTGTGGCACAACGATATTTGAAGACAAGCATCGTGATCACCACCAACCGGTCAGTCGCCGAATGGGGTGAAGTCCTCGGCGACACCACCGTCGCCGCCGCCATGCTCGACCGACTGCTACACCGCTCCGTCGTGCTCAAACTCGACGGCGATTCCTACCGGCTACGCGACCACCACGCCCGCACCCAAAACCAGCGCACCGCCACCGCACCAACCCGACGGACGCTACAGTAGGAGCCGCCCACGGGTGGGGAATTTCAGTGAGCACACCTGGGGAAGTTTCTTGAGCCCCGTCAACCGCAGACGGCAAGGCGGTCACCAGCCTTCAGATCTCCCGATGCTTGCCAACCCTGGTGGATCAGGTGTGTCGCGCAGAGAACGCAGCGATCGCGGTGCAGTCTTCTCGCGCGAGCGCAGAAGGTTCGCTCGGCGAGGTCAGTTTCGATACGAGTTTATTCCTGTTGTATCGGCAAGTCGTAGCAGCCGACGCGATCATGCGGCCCACCGAAGAGCTTGAGCAACTTGAGAACCAGACCAGCGCTGACCGATCAGCAATCGCACGTGGACATCGCATCGCTGTCGAGCGACTCACTGCAATCGCGACTCACGTCCATGCCATCGAAAGGTGCGCGAGAGAAGCCGCCGGTATTGATGCGGCCCTCGATGCCCGGGACCGACTGGGTGCCAATCAGTCCCGATCGGCGGCACTTCGCGCCCAGATCAACTCCACCGTGACCGGTCCCCACTCAGCAGACCACACAGAGTTCGCTGACACCGAGGCGATCCAGGCCCGCGTCGATGCGTTTCACTCTGTGTACCCCACCGTTGAGGAACCTGGCGGATAATCCCTGCCAGGCATGTGCGGAGAGTCGGGCGAAAGCCGCACAGGCAACCCCGAGAGCTCCTGCTCAACGGCTGGTTCGAACGGATCGGGCCTGCCATCCCTGCCGGCTCTGGGAGGGTGGGATCGAGGGCCATCACAATTCCGCACGCACTGACCACCGACGACCACGACAAGGCCGTCAGCTTCTTGCGCGCCTACTTCGGCAACCCGTATCCCGGAACGGCTTTCACCGGAGCTTCATTCGACGACTGGGACTCTCTCGCAACACGCGCCGCCGACGTCAACGTCTTCACCGCCGATGATATCGTCGCCATCCAGCTACTGTCTGTCGACGCAGGCGGGGTAGCAGCGCGCACGCTCTTGCGCGATCGCCGCGACCACTTCAGCGACCTTCTTAGCGCTATCGGCCCTGACCGAGACCTCGCCGACGAAACCGGGCCCATCTACAGCACCTGGCCGGCCTGGCGCCTCGAGAACCAGCTCAGAGGTGCCAGGTATCGGAATTGCGACCAAACTCATCGCACGCAAACGGCCTCGTCTCTACCCCATCTGGGACACCGTGGTCTCCGAGGTCCTGGGCACCCGCGGCGGACCACACCTGGTCCCGATTCACACCGCATTGCGCACCGACCCCAACCTGCGACGCCGGATCTACGACGCGCGGAAACATGCCGAACTGCCCCAAACGATCAGCGAGCTCCGCATCCTCGATGTCATCGCATGGATGCAGCACCAGGAGGGCGAGCGCATCGCCGCCCGCCGATGATCCGGGCGGATGACCAGCGAGCCGAGGACGCAGCTACTTTACGTCGGCTGGAGGTGCGCTGCGCGGTCCCGGAAGGTCGGACTCGCGCGATGAGCGCCACCACGCTGGCGCATCAATGCCGACGTCCCACAGGTCACGTTCGTGACGCAACATGTCGTGGGTCTGTGCTCAGAAACCTGCACGTGGTCCGGGATAATCGTCGCCTGCACGGCCGTCGGACAGTGGTGGGGTCATCAGTTACTCGCTGCAGCGGTCACGATGGGCGTGGTGGCGGTGACAGAATCACGGCCGGGACGAGCTTGGTGGGTGGGCTCAGCGAGACTCGGCAGTAGTCGTGTCGCGGCCTTCGGCGATCGTAATGACGCGCGGATCTGTCCGACGATCCCGAAAGCCCAGGTCGCGCGATGTGCAGGTCGGTCCGTAACGCGCGGGATTGAGCGAGCGAAGGAACGCGTGTGACCAGATCTAACGGGCCAGGTGATCGACAGCGACATGGACCTCAACAGCCCCCCAGCATCAACCATTCCAACAGTTTCCCCCCTTACGTAACACCCCATGCCACAGCGTCCATGCAGTCGACATCAGCGTGGTACAGCAATCCGCGCAACCTACTAATTGCGATCGGCGCCGCATCAATCGCGCTCGCAGTGCTAGTCGTTGGGCTTTCGCTTGCACTCACATCATCAAGCACCGAGTCCGGGCCCTCGGGCGGATCGGAAACAGTTCTGCAGGTTGCGGGCCCTAGAGCCTCAGCAGCCGAAGAGCAAGAATACTTATACCAACTCCGTACATCAGCGAATCGCGCCTACCTTGAAGCCTTCAGCGACGAGGGCCTACTAACCATGGGCTACCGAGCAGTTGAGATCTACAGCCATCACGCATCGCACGGCGTCGCGAATATCAATACCGTCCTCGCCGACTTCATGGCGGAGTATCCATCACTTCGATATGGTCCTGCGGCTGCGCTCGTTACCACTGCGCAACGGCATCTGACACAAGAAGGGTGACCGATGTTCGACCAGAAAACTTGCGCGAAGAGCCGCTCGGTTGGAGCAACACCTCGCTTCTTGAGGATGTCTACGAACTCAGCGCACAAGCCCACCATCGATGGGTTCACGCGAGCACTGTTCCCGGAAATCTGCAGGTGGGCGGGATGATCGTCGCCAACAACCGTCGTATAGTGGTTGAGTCATCAGTTACGACGGCAGCGGCACGATGGGCGTGGCGTGGTGTCAGCGCAAAGACGCTGCCTGGATGAGCCAGTACGGCTGACTCAGCGAGTCTCGCCAGACACCGTATCGCGGCCTTCGGCGATCGCAATGACACGCGGATCGGAGGTCTTGCCGCTGGCTTTGTCGGCGGCAAGGACCATGCGCGCAGCGGCCCGCCGCGCGGCCGGCGCCAGCGGGCGGCGGGTGGCAGCGGCGGTGGTGCGGCGTTCTGTCGTGGTCATCGGTCCTCCTCGCTGCCAGTATGCGCCTGCTGCGCGGTGATGTCATCTGGCCCGCCGGTCTCGAACAGCCTGATCCGACCCCATTCGCTGAACATGTCGGCCTCCGTTTTGGTGACCAGGGCCGAGGATTGCAGCCGGGCCAGCACGTCGAACCCGAGGACCTGAGCATCGATGTTTTCTGAGAGGGTGTGATCGACCGCCCAGGTGGCGCGCCGCCACCACTCGGCGCGACGGTCGGCGTAGGTGCGTTGGATCATGCTGGCGATGACGCCGGCGAAACCAACCACCCCGACAACCAGGGTCACCCATGCCTGAGCAGGCATCTCCTACCGCCCCTCCCCTGACTCTCGTGCTGCATCATCGAGGATCGATGCCGGTGCGACACCGAAATGGTCGGCGAGCCGATAGATCACCGCCAGGGTGAGGTTGGCCCCCGATTCCGCTTCGGACATGTACTGGCGTGAGATTCCGATGCTCGCCGCGGTCTGCGCCTGCGTTTCGCCCGCCTCCCGGCGTAGCGCACGGAGACGGCCACCCACCCGGCGCAGGTCGTCACCCCGATCCTTCACACGACAACTATAGACGACACACAGTGTGTCGTCTATAGTTGACATCGTGAGCACTCTGGATGAGCCGATCGACCGGCTGTACGACGAGATCCGGGCTGTGGCGCGCCGGGCGATGGAGGTGGAGCGCGACTACCGCGCACTGGCGGAACGCGACGACCTTGCCGTGGACACCCTCGGTGTCGCCACGACTCCCGCCGAGTGCATCGCCCAGATCACCGACGAGCTCACCGCCCTCCGCAACCATCTCGACGCCGCCGAAGCAGCCCGCGCAGATGCCAAGCAGGCCGCGGCGCGCCTTTCCCTCGAACGAGGGGTGTGACCCGCCCCGCCAGGCCGAAAGTAAGGGGTCCGCAGGTGGTTGCAGCCACCCACGGACCGGAACACACACCACGGAAAGGACCCGTGACATGCATCAACGCATCACCCTAGCCGAGGAGACCGCCGGTTACCTCGCCGCCGACCACACGATCCGACGCGTCAGCCCGCAACATCGCGGGGCGACCGCCATCCTCATCCTCAACCGCTTCCCAGCCAACTCCGACTTTGATCGCGGCTACCGCGACCGCCTCGCCGAGTTCGCTGCTGCCCCAACGACACCGCAGAGGTGAATGCCATGTGGCGTCTCGAAGCCATCGCGTGCGCAGCCACTGGCGCGGCAGTCGCAGCGGCACTGACCCTCGCGATCCTCACGCAGCAGGTCTCCCGCCGTTCCCGCACACTGTCAGACCTACCTGGGACGATTGCGCGATGATCGCCAACGAGCACCCTGAGATTGCGGAGCCCGAGGTCATCGCCGCTACGTCTCTGGTCGAGAGAGAGATTGGCCCGCGTGTGGTGGGAGGTCGATACAAGTCGGCCTACCGCGAGCGCGAGTACGAGGTCCTCGCTATCTCTCGATCACCAGAGTTGCTGTGCGGCTGGAATATCACGGTGCAGCACGTGGACCGACCCGGACCGACCACTCACGCGACCGCCTGGGATGCCGCCGATGAGATCGTGCACCACCCGCGCGGTCAGACTCACCAACGCGCACGCCCATGAATGACAACCCGAGATTCGGGCGACCCGAGTCACCACATGTCCGACCTGGCGTCGCCAGCGCGAACCGCGATAACGGATAATGCTCGCTGTGAATAAGCGTGTGGGTGCCGCATTGGCGGCCGGACTGATGGCGACCACTCTGAGCACCGTGGCGGCGGGGACAGCTGACGCCAAACCGCAGAGTTTAGGTCCGGATATCGATGCGTGGTGTGCCTTCAGTCGAGCCATCGGAGGCTCGCCGCCGGTGGAGTGCACGGACCTTCGCCCCTGGCTGAAGCTGAAGCAGCCCTATGCAAATCGCGATGCCTGCGAGAACAACATTCAACGCCAGTTCCGTCGATACCAGCGCGCCGAATACGGGCGCTGTCACCAGGGCGGCGATGGCTTCTACTACATCACTCTGTGGGCTAAGCCGACTCGCTAGAACTCCGTCGGAGGGCGGCTCTGCGGGGTGCCAGTCAGCGAAGACCAGCGATTCAGGGCGTGGTCATCGGATGATGCGGCTGACCGGATGGGTATGAAAGTGCTTCTGGGATCAAAGGTTATCGTCGGCGTTTCGATTGTTTGTTGGCTGCTCGCGTCGCGATCCACATGATCGCGATAGTTCCCGCGAAAATGGGAACCCAGAGAATAAGATCGCTCATCGAACTGAGACCCTGTCTATCGAGGTGTCCGGACCTAGGACTGGCATCATGCAGTACTCGCGGTGACGCCGGCGAAACCAACGACCCCAGTAACCAGGGTCACCATTCCTAGTCAGGCATCTCCTAGCGACCTTCCCCTGGCTACCGCGCTGCGTCATCGAGGATCGATTCCTTCGCGTTGAGGCCCCGGCCTCAACGCGAAGGACAGGCCACATGCTTGTGCCGAACGGGCTCATGTTCGAGGTTTCATATCACCCGAAGAGCGACCCAAGACTCCCAGTTCCGACTCCTGCCGCCGGCACGGTGATCGTGTACGTTGTGGCGGCCCCCACTCTATTCAAGGACGACCCGTTTTCTGAACCCACGCAGGCTTGAAAAACCACATACGACGGGCTTTGATCCGTCACCTCGGCGAAGTCATGAGTCGACTGTGTCTGTCCGGGCGCAAAGACGATGTTCGGCGGATTCGCGACTGTCTCTGAGGCCGGGATGCTTGTGCTTGCCTCAATCGCATCGGCCCAACGTGCGTTGTACTCGGCGTCGGTGTCACTGTCGTACCAAGCGTTGTACGCGGTCGCGAGCTTCGCTGCGGCATCGGCTGCGCTGGGCTTGAAAATACTGAACGCACAGCCAGCTGAGTAGGGAGAGTTGTTCGTGACTGTCAGGGTGAACTTGTAGTCCGAGGTCACCTTGCCCGAATGGGAGAACGCGGCTTGGTCCACGGTTCCGGCAGCCGATGTGCCGGCGCCAAGGCACGCTGCAGCACAGCCAGCCATTACAGAGGCGGAAATCGTAGCGAGACGCATTTTCACGTGTGCTTGTCCTTTTCGAGTTTGTACGAACGGTAAAAGCTGGTGTCCCAGTGACAGGTACCCCGATAACCGGTCCAGCCCGTTCCAGAGCCAGTTCCTACTTGCGGTGGATCAGTCGATCTCGCATCGAAGGGGGTGGTGTGGTGCATCGGTAGCGTACTTGACAGGAGTGCGGTAGCGCAGTGCTGAGGTACCGCTCTCGCCTCTTTTATGTTGTAACGCAGCAAGATTAACCTGTTCGTACTACGCCGCCATGTTCATGACATGCTGTCCGAGTGGGCTACGATCTGGTTCGGTCAGCGGGTCTTTCGGGAGGGACACGCCGGGCACAATCACCCCGTTTGCGTCGGGTCGGATCAGAGAAAAAGAGAACACATGAAGCGCGTCATCGTTGCCATCCTGGCCACTCTCGCCGTTCTGGCACCCACAACCGCCATCGCTAGTGCCGCCCCATCCCCGGCGTACTTCAGCTACACCGACTGGGCCGGCTACGTGACGTTGAACTCCGCCAGCAAGAACAGCAGCGAAATGACGATCGACGTCACCATCGAGGCCACTCGCGGTGCTGTCCCGGTGAACCCGCTGTACTTCTTCGTCAAGGCCGCAGACGGAACGACTTACGACTATTCGTGGACCGGAGACAGCACGCTACGCGCAGGCGATCTGCCAGCCGGACAGAAAACCCGGGGCACCGTAGTGTTCGACATTACCGGCGGCCCCGAGCCCACCCAGGTGATCTATGAAGCTCCGCTGGGTGAGCAACTCACCAGCTGGACCATTACGTGGAAGCCTGCACCGAAACCAGCCCCCAAGCGCGCAGCTCCCTTCGGATCGTCTGCATCCTGACCACAGCAACCCCCCTGTTCGAGCTCGCGAGTTCGGCGACGTGCCACGGTTGGTCATGATGACGGTCTAGGCTGCGGTCGCAGCGCCCGAGTGCTGCGTTCAATGTTGTCGAGACTCGAAGGAGTGGTCATGGCTGGAATTGCCGACAAGTTCGACAAGGCCTACGAGGACAAGTCGCTGGCCGAGTTGGCTGATGCGCCGGTGGCGGCCCTGCAAGGGGTCAGCGACGGCGATGCGGAGAAGCTGCAGGCAGCGTTCAACATCAAGACCGTGCGTGACCTGGGCACTAACAAGTACTTCCTGTGGGCCCAAGCGGTCGCCAAACTCGCCGAGTAGTTCTTCGCCGCGCTGAAGCCGCCGACCATTGGGTCGGCGGCTTCAGCGTTCGGGGCCACCAGATCGGATGGGTTGATGGCCGGTATGTCACCGATGCTCGCCACCGCAGGCACGGCACCGACGGGCCCGGGGTGGGCGTGGGAGACGAAATGGGATGGAGTCGGGTGGGTTCCGGAATTCTGCACCTGCGTCCGAGATGAACTGGCGGCACAAGATCGAGCTCAGGTCGATGGGCGGGCAAGTTCGTGGCGAAGTGACGCGTCTGAACATGTCGTAGGTGACGCTTAGGCTGCTCAGCGTGGGTATTCGCATTGACAACCGTGCCGGCTTCTCCAGCGATCAGCTAGCGACGATGTCCGAAGGGCTGGATCGAATGTCGTGTCCTGCGTCCGCGGAGGTTGTGATCTGTGACGACTTCGTCAGCGAGGTTCGCGATCTGTTGAGTTCAACGACGTACGACACTGCCCGTGGAACGAATGTCGTTGCTGCGAAGACAATCCCGGTATCTGACGACTGCCAGGTGATCGTGGTGAACGCTGAACCCGTGCGCGGGTTGGAACTCGCACAGCTCGGCCGACTACTGGCGCACGAGGCCGGACATGCTCTGATCCATTCGCGGATGGAGGGCCATCCCGACCTTGACCTTCGTTCGCCGCAGATGGGCGAACAGGTGCTTTATGCGCTGGCAACGACCGCGCTGGACGAGTACCGGGTGGAGCGGGCGGTCTACGCGCAGGGCTTCCCGCTCGCGCAGGAGGTGGACTGGCCCGCCGCGGGCCAGGTCGCTACCGACGTGAATCTAGATGTAATGGAGGCAGTCGTTGACAAGACAAACGCCAACGACGTCGAACGGCTTGCTGGTGATATCGCTGCGGTTCACAATTGGTCGTCGAAGAAGATGGCCTACATCGCGGCGGCAGTTGCCGCAGACGCGATGCCTGAAACTGTCGACGTGCTCACGGAACACCAGGTCGACTGGGCGGACTACCTCGAGGGCACGTGGTCTCATCGTCTGGCGGCCTACCGGCTGGCCCCTGACGCTTCATCACCTGCCTCGGCTGACCAACTGCGTCGCGTCGTCGCGAAGCTTCTGACCGTTGAGCGTCACTACCTGACCGCGATGGGTTTCTTCTACCGCGAGTACCGCGACACCTGGGGGTTTCATCGTCGAAAAGACAACTCTCTGTTTGCCGCCAGATTTGATCGTGCCGCTCGTGTCGTGATGGAACGCGCCGGTTCTGAATGACGGACGCGACCTGCACCTGCCGCCCGCTCCTACGGCCGCCCAGCACGTCGATGTTCACTATTTTCTGAATACACAGATCCATGTACAGTACGCGTCATGGGAACTGTTGTGACTGCACAGCGGGACGCTCTGACGAGGTTCGGCTACGCGCTATCTGATTCGACCCGCACGCAGGTGCTGTTGCGGCTGCGGCACGGTCCGGCCTATCCGGCGGACTTGGCCGACACGATCGGGGTGTCGAGGCAAGCATTGTCGAACCACCTGGCATGCCTCCGGGGTTGCGGTCTGGTGGTTGCAGTGCCGGTGGGCCGGCGTAGTCGTTATGAACTGGCTGACAGCCGGATTGGGCACGCGCTCGACGATCTACTCGGCTTGGTGCTCGCGGTGGACCCGTCGTGCTGCCCCGACTCCGGCGACCAGGGGTGCTGCTGATGGCCGCCGAGCTGGGCCTACCGAGTCTTGGCCGTCCGTCGCTGAGTGTCGAACGCCGGGAGCTGTTGCAGCGTCGTATCCGTTGGTTTGTCGCAGCGACCATCACCTACAACGTGATCGAGGCCGTGATCGCGATCAGCGAAGGCGCGCGGGTCTCGTCCGGGGCGTTGATTGGGTTCGGCCTGGATTCGGTGATCGAGGTGTCCTCGGCCGCGGCAGTTGCTTGGCAGTTTGCCGGCAAGGATCCCGAACGGCGGGAGAAGGTTGCGCTGCGGATCATTGCGTTCTCGTTCTTCGCGTTGGCTGCGTACGTGAGCGTCGACTCGATTCGCACTCTGCTGGGGGTAGGTAGCGAGGCCGAGCATTCGTCGATCGGCATCGTGTTGGCCGCGGTTAGTTTGGCGATCATGCCGTTGCTGTCGTGGGCAGAACGCCGCGCAGGTCGCGAGCTCGGCTCGTTGAGCGCTGTGGCCGACTCGAAGCAGACGCTGTTGTGCACGTACCTGTCGGCGGTGTTGCTGGTCGGTTTGTTGCTCAACAGTTTGTTCGGATGGTCATGGGCGGATCCGGTCGCCGCGCTGGTGATCGCCGCAATCGCGGTGCGTGAGGGCGTCAACGCTTGGAAGGGCGATGCCTGCTGCGCACCTGTTGGCCAGCTCGCCGGTGCCGGCGAGGATCACGGGTGTTCTTGCTGCGCTGAGGAGGCTCGTGATGGCTCGCATCAGTGACTCCGCCCGTGACCTCTACCGTTCTGAGATGGCGGCTGCGGCTGTCACCGAGGTGGCCGAGCAGCGGTGGCATCATCTCGAACGCGCCCACATCGTGTCCCAGCCGGACCCCTGGTTGCACACCCAAAATCACGTCGCGATGTTCAGGTTCGCTGTGCGTCAGCATGATCGGCGCGAAGCGCTCGGACAGGTCTTGCGCATCATCGTCGCTGCCCCAGGATCGCTGAGCGGACGCTACCCCGAAGGGAACACCGGACGAGTAGACGCCGGCCTGATGCGCCCGATGCCGATTCCCGCCGACATCGCCTCGCGGTTGCAGTCATGAACACCAGCAGACCTACCAAGATCGCGTGGTCGATTTTCGCTGCCATTCTGCTCGCCATCGGCGTCGCGGTGCTCCTCGACAGAGAAGACACACCTACACCGACTGACACCGCACTGGTTTCAGATCTGGTGGTGCGACCTGATAGCCATCGACTGACCTCGCCACCGCAGAGCAAAGCCACTTTCGTCGAGTTCCTCGACTTCGAGTGTGAGGCCTGCGGCGCGCTCTATCCGATCATCGAGGACATGCGGCGCACCTACGGTGACCGCGTCACCTTCGTGGTGCGCTACTTCCCCATGCCCGGTCACTTCAACGCCGAACGGGCCGCTCGTGCAGTAGAAGCCGCCGCCCAACAGGGACGATTCGAGCAGATGTATCAGCGCATGTTCACCACACAGGCTCAGTGGGGTGAACAACGAACCCCAGCCGACGATCTGTTTCGCAGCTTCGCGGTCGACCTCGGTCTGGACATGACGGCCTTCGATGTCGTCTATGACAGTCCGGCTACGCTCGCCCGGATCCGCGCCGACGTCGCAGACGGACTGGCTCTCGGCGTGCAGGGTACCCCCACATTCTTCCTCGACGACCAGCGGCTAGAGCCCACCTCGATCGACGATCTGACCGACGCACTCAACCAGGCTACGAACTAGGCGAGCTGTCGCCAGGCGGTCCCGCTGCTAGTCCGCGACAGGGTCGGGGTGGAAGCGGGTCGGGTGCGCTGCCCGCACGTAGCGCACTGCTGTGCCGACCCCGATGCCGAACACTTTCATCAGGACGACCGGGTCGGCGGTGTGGGTGGCTTCGTCGTAGATTCGGTCAGCGCGAAGTCTGCTGGCACTGAGTCCGACTCTCCGGAAGACGGCAGTAAGTCCGTAAGGACTCATCGCCTGATCTGGTTGTAGCGCTGTGTTTCTGCTGACGATCAGGTACCGGTTTTGCGTTCGCGGCCATTGACGATGACGATGATCGAGCCATTGTTGCATGAGCCGATGCACGGCCTCATCGAGCGGCACGGTGTGCCGGCCGGAGCGGCGAGCAATCGCGATCGTCCCGCCGGCCAAGTCGACGTCGTCGATCGACAACTGCTGTATCTCTTTCACTCCCAAGGCGTGCACCGCAGCGAGTGCCAGGATGAGCCGGTCCCGTGGCGAATGGGTGACCTCAAACGCTGCACGTAACTGACTGCTGGGCAGCGACTGCGGCACCCGGCGTGCGTACCGCCCGACGAGTCCTCGCGCTGGGTCGGCGAAGATCCGATTCTCTCGCTGTAACCGACCGAACAGTGATCGTAGTGCGACATGCACGTTGGGCGCAGAGCCGCCGAGGTGTGCCTCGAGTTCCGACTCGACGTCGTCCCGTGTGACCTCTCGCAGAGACTGGTATCGGGTCGCCCAATTACGTAGAGCTGGAAGGGAGAAGGCCAGGTAAGTTCGGACTGTGACCCACTGGACGGGGATCGAGGGTCGGGAACCGTCCCCGCGTAGCGACCGGATCCAGACTGTGATGTCGTCTCGAAACTGGGGCGGAACATCGTCGTGAAGGTAGCGGTGTACCGATCGCTCATCGCGGCCAGGCGTCGCCGGCGGTGGCGTCGGAGTGGGGTCCATGTCCGGGTGCGTGTCGTCAGTTCGGCGGCAACGATCGGCCACCGGACGTGCGTGGCACCGGCCGGCCGGCCGTGGGGTTGTGCCCGATAGCGTTTTGCTCCTGGTTGGGAGTGGCGCGGCTCGGCACGGGTTCTGCTTGCATGAGCTCATCGACGGTGCAGTCGAGCGCGGCGCAGATCTTGTCCAGATCGTCGAGACGGATCGTGACCGGCGACTTGGACCAGAGTGACGCTACCTTGCTCAGTGATGGCTCAAACCCCACGTCTTCGAACGCCTTTAGGAGTTGTGTCGGCCTCCATATGTCCCGTTGCGCGGCAACCATTCTCAGATTCCACTTCATCTAACCCTCGATTCCCAGACGTCGGACCGCGCGCTGCGTGGAGGTCAACACAGCGTGCTCCGGATCGGCACTCGTAGATGCCAGATAACCCACCGTGGTGCTCGGCCATTGGTGCCCGAGCAGCCGCTGCACATCCCACAGCGGCATACCGTTCTGGTAGTTGTGCGTCGCGCAGGCGTGGCGCAGGAGGTGGGGAAACAGCTCATCGACCGGCCCGGGTAGATACATTCGCGATGCTCGCTTGAGTGCCTTGCGGAAAGTCTCGGGGCGGATCGGCGATGCTGTGGCCATGTTCAAGGCCGCGACCGCGGTCGGCAGGCGTTCTGAAGGCCACAGCGGGGCCGAGTCGTTGGAGGCGTCGTCGCAGAACTGGCCGCGTATGTTCTCGATGTACCACCAGAGCAGTTCCCGTCCCTCCGCGAAGAGGAATGCTTCACGCTGCCGCGGGCCCGAACCGCGTGCACCTTTGCCGGTCACGACAAACCGGCCCCAGTGCCCTCGCTCCCAGTGCACGTCACCAATCTTGACCGCGCACAGCTCTTTCGCTCGGACCCCCGACAAGTACGCAATCTTGGCCATGACGTAGTCGCGCACCGCGACCGGGTACTTGCGCGACTCGACCAGATCCGCTCGCCATACTGCGAAGAACTCAGTCATCGCCCGCTGCGAGGGAGGGATGCGCAACGCGAAGTCGCCGCGGTGCCGGGGACGGTTGAACGGGTCGACCGGCGAACGAACCGTCACGCCAAATCTACGTGCGATCTCACCACCGTATCGCTGCTCGAGGAAGGCGAAGTACGTGTCGACCTGACTAGCCTTCTTACGCATCGTCGAGTGGTGGCGTTTACCCGGCCCGGAGAAGTACTGATCAAACTGCCGAGACGTCAAACGCCAAGGCACACAGCCATAATGGTCACATACCTCCAGCACGGGCCTGACCAACGACTGCAACGTCGAAGGCGCCAGTCCTGAGACGTCGCGCGCCCAGCCGTACTCCGCGATCGTCTCGACGAAGAACGCCGACTCATCGGCAAGATCAGCCGCATCAGAGCGCGCAGCTTGTATCTCCTCGACGTCCGCCAACCCAGTGGGTATGACAGACCCGGGCGCCTCGGCGGCAACCGCAGCCGCTCGGCGGGTTCGAAAATCTGCCATAAGCTCGCACTATATGCCCCCAACTGTCAGAATCTCGCAGTAATCGCCATATTTTCGGCGCTCTCCCTGCGCCACCAAAGGGGCCCGAGACCAGGAACAACCTGACCACCGTCCTCTTCGGTCCGACACAGAACCCGCCTGCACTCCAGTGGACAGCGCTGCCTCGCACGGGTCACCGACACTGACGTGTCGCTGGTCAGCCGTAACCGCAGCCCGATCACGTCGTCTTACCCCGAGATCGCCGCGGCTCTGCCGGCGGCCGCGGCCGGGCACGATCTCGTTGTCGACGGTGAGATTGTCGTCCTCGACACCGCGGGGCGTCCGTCATTCTCGCTCCTGCAGCGCCGCATGCCCGTTCAGCGGCCCACTCGCCGACTGCTCACTTCCGTGCCGGCAGCGTTCTATCTGTTCGATCTCCTCGAGATCGACGGTGCCGATGTCGCTGTCCTCCCCTACCTCGAGCGGCGCGCTCTTCTGGACACTCTGATCAGCAGCCGCACCGTGCAGATCACGCCGTACTGGACCGACGTCGACGCCACCACCATGCAGAACACAGCAACAGATTTCGGACTGGAGGGCGTGGTGGCCAAACGCACCACCTCGCCATATCTGCGGGGGCAGCGCTCGCCGTCCTGGATCAAAACGCCGCTGCGACGCAGCGCCGAGGTAATTGTGTGCGGGTGGGTCGGCCGCACCTCGGTCCGATCACTGCTGGTCGGTGCCTACCGCGATCCCGACGAGCTGGTCTACCTCGGCGACGTCGGTACCGGATTCACCCAACAACACCGGCGAGACCTCGCAGCCCTGCTGGCCCCCATCGAATGCGCCGAACCTCCCTTCACCAGCGTCGCGCCGCTATCGAGCGACCAGGTGAGGTGGGTGCGTCCACTTCTGGTCGGCACCGTGGAGTATCGCGAGTTCACCCGCCGCCTCCGCCACCCCTCCTGGAAGGGGTTACGCACCGACAAGACACCTGACGAAGCGCTCTGGGCAGACCTGCAGTGACGCAACACAAGTGCCCCAGCCGAGGGCTAGGCAGATCGTCGTCCCAGCTGTTACGGGAGTTGCTCGACGACGCCACCGGTCTCGGCGGCGTATGCCTGGGCCTCTGTGGCCTCGGCGGCGGTGTAGATCCTGATTTTGGCCGAACAACCGGGTGGGCGCACGATCAGCGTCAGGTCAGTCAGTGCGGCGCGGCCTCGCTTGGGCGCGACCCGATTGGTCAGAGCCCCGGTGGTGCCGTCGATGTTTTCAGTCACTGGGGTTCCTCCTGGATATGGATGGCTTCGGGCGGCACCCACAACGTGATCGTCGCCGCTGATACATGATTCGCGCTCTCGATCCGCATCTCGCAGATCCCCCGCCAGAGACCGTTCGACAGTTGCAGCCACGCCACCTGGCCGGCCGGCATCATCGGTTCTATCCGGGCACCGAACGCCCGAATCCGCAGCGACACCCCACCCTCCGTGGCCGCGTAGGGCCGCCCACAAGACGGGTCGAGCGTGCCCATGTCGACCATGACCGGGCGCGGCGGGTCGAACATCCGCAACGTCCGCCGATCTGGCCACTTATCGAACACACATTCGATAATAAGGTATGGTCAACACTGGTGCGGGAGCCTGGCGCACACATAGTTGTTCTGCACGTTGCGCGCCGGGAAGCCCTACGTCAGAGCCAGTGCTCTCGCACCACGGCATGAGCGAACATGTGCAGTACCGTGCTGCTGATGTCGGACAACTGGGTCGAGTTTCTCAGCGTGGCGGCCACCGAGGACGAGGCCGCCCAGCTGGTCGATGACCAGATCGACTGGCTGCTGGCTCGCGAGATCATCGCTGTCGCCGAGCACCCCGATCCTTTTTATGGCGCCTATCGGGAAGGCCGGCGTTTCGCTGAGGCCTTCGATCCTGCCTGGGTGCCAGACCACGTGGCCGCCAGTGGCCGACACATCCTGTTCGGGGTCCGCGCACACAAGGGCTGGCAGATCTCGAGCAACCTGGACGGGTTCGAAGGACCACCATGCCCGCAGTGTTCGCAGCCGCTGCCCACAGCCGTCGCCGGCGGGGAGCTGCTGTCGCGGTGGTATGAGACGCGCAGCGAACCCACCGCGACGTGTGGACAGTGTGGACACACTGATCTGCTCGGCAACTGGCCGCACGTGTTCGCCGGTTATGGCAACTACGGCTCGTTGTCGTTCGTCAACAGCTGGCCGCTGTCCGAGCAGTTCGAGAGCGAGCTCCTCGAGCGGATCGGCCATCGGGCCCGCATGCTCTATGTGCGGCTGTGAACCGGATCTGTCCGGATAGGCTGCGTCGGCACCGCGCTACGCCGAGAATGGCCCGACATGGGTGCGCCTGAACGGGGTGCGCTCCAGACAGATCGGGGTTCCGCTATGGCTCAGCCGTACATGCCGCCACCCGCACAGCCGCCGCGGCGGCTGCCCTGGGCCCAGCTGGCGATCGTCGCGGTCCTCACAATTGCCGCCTGCGCTGCTGTCTGGTTCATCGGCAAAGCCGTGGTACCGCCCAAACATGTGCCCGCCCCGATCACCGACGGAATCTACTGGGTTGGCGTCGATGTGCAGCCCGGTGACTATCACTTCACCGACAGCTCTGGTGGCCGATGGGATATTTGCGAAGACTCCCAGTGCCAGGTGGTGGCGGTGGTCAACCTCGCCGATCGCGACGAAGGCACTCTCACCATTCCTACCGACGCCGAGTTTATTCGAATACAGGGCATGACGCTGACCCGTGAGGACTGAGCGCCTGGCCGGTCTGATTCTTGGATCGTCCCGATGCACCGGCCGGAGTGCGTCAGACGGATACGTGCACGGTGGGCGAATTAGGTTGAGCCGCCACGAAACTATCAATTCATGCGACGAGTCAGTAGAACCCGGCAGCTCGTCGTTGCAGGTTGGTGTTGTGGTTGCCGGCGGCGATGCAGGACCACACGATGCAGGCGATCCAGGTGAAGAACAGGGGGATGCCGAACAGGAACAGCGACAGCACCGCGGCCGCGAGGCTGACACAGATCATGATCAGCGCTCCGGCCACGGTCGCATAGAGCATGCCGAGGGGGCCGAAGAGGAACGCGAGGAGGAAGGCAAGGCCGACGCTTTTCTCGCCGGCGACCACCATGATCGGCTGCGGGTGGTAGATCGGCTGAGCGGGGTAGAACTGCTGGGGTGGATAGGCGGGCGCGGGCTGATACATCGGTGCGGGCGGGTAGGCGCCGGTGGTGGGGATGTAGCCGGGCGGTGCTGCGGGAGTACCTGGTTGAGTGAAGGGGTCCTCGTAGGGAACCGGGGGTAGTGGCTGCGACCATTGAGGGCCGGTCGCGCCCTGGTGATCCGGTGTGTCGGAGTGCATGACGTGAAAGTACTCGATCCCACCTGTTCGCGGCGATGAACTGCGACGACCACGAGCGCGGTCTCGGAGCAGAGGTGAAGGGAGGTGGGGTCGGTGGCGGTCACGGTGGTCACGATGGGTGTGCACTATCGGTGGGAGTTTCCTGAGGCGCTCAGTGTGCAGTTGCGGTTGGCGCATGACCTGCGGGAGGACCTGGTCGCGGCACAGATTGCGGCGGAGGCGAAGGTGTCGGCGGTGTGGTCGCAGTATCAGCAGATCGCCGAACTCGAAGCCGCGGTGGCAGGCGCGCAGACCGAGGTCGATGAGGCGATGGCGGTGGTTGCCGAGATCCGCGCGCAGTCGCGTAAGCGGGTGGGTGGGGCGCCAGCCGAGCAGGTCAAGCAGGCCCGCGCCCAGCTCAAGGAGCTGCGTGCCCGGCGTCGCGCGGAGATCGGTAAGGCGCGGGTGGTGGCCGACCCGCAGATCCGGGAGATCTATGCCGCGATGTACGCCACCCAGAAGCAGTTGTATCGGCTGTATTGCACCGACGGCAACCTGTATTGGTCGACGTTCAATAGTGTTGTCGCCGACCATAAGACGGCGGTGAATCGGGTGAAGAAGGCTCGCCAGCAGGGCCGCCACGCCCAGCTACGTCCGCACCATTTCGACGGCACCGGCACGATCACCGTGCAGCTGGTACGCACCGCCGACCAACCGGCACGCACCCCGCAAATGCTGGCCAACCCGGACAGCCGGTTCCGCAACATCCTGGTGGTGCCGTGGACAGAACCGCAGGTGTGGGCGCAGCTGTCGCGCGGCGAGCAGCGCCGCGCCGGTCGGGTGACCGTGCGGATGCGGTGCGGCTCCCTGAACGGGGTGCCGCAGTGGATCGAGATCCCGGTGCAACAGCACCGCATGCTGCCTGCCGATGCCGACATCACCATGGCCCGGCTGACGGTAACCCGCGTCAGCGACCGGTTCACCGCCCAGCTGTCGCTGGTCGCCAAGCTCGACGACCCGTCACCGCGGCAGAGCGGACCGGATGTGGCGGTGCGGCTGGGATGGCGCGAGGACCCCGCCGATCCGGAGGCGATCGTGGTCGCGAACTGGCGGTCGAGCACCACCCTCGAGGTACCAGAGACCGTGCGCGAGTTACTCACCGTCAATGACGGCGCGACGACGGGGACGATCCGGCTGCCGGGGTCGGTGGCCTCCCAGGTCGCCTACGCCAATCGTCTGGCCTCCCAACGGGCACACGAGCTGGCCGCGATCCGCGAGCAGCTCGTAGCGTGGCTGACCGAGCACGGCCCACTACCCCACCCCGCCCCCGGCAGCGACGAACTCACCGCCACCGAGGTGGCTCGCTGGATGAGCGCGGCACGGTTCGCCACGCTGGAATCGCGGTGGCGCGAACAGCCACCCGCCGGCGCCGCGGCCATCGTGGAGGCGTTGTCGCAGTGGCGTCGTCGCGATGTGCCGATGTGGCGCCGCCAGGCACACTCGCGGCTCAAAGCGTTACGGCGGCGGCGCGACTTCTATCGGCAGGTGGCCGCGGTCGTGTCCGCCACCGCCGGGCGGGTCGTGGTCGATGACACGTCGCTGTCGCAAATCGCCGCGATCGCGGCACTGCCCGACGGAGAACTGTCACGCGAGGTGCGCCAGCGCATCGCCCACCGCCGCACCGTCGCCGCCCCGGGCTCGCTGCGTGAGCTGCTCATCGCGGCCGCCACCCGCGACGGTGTGCCGGTCACGACGGTGCCCTCGGCCGGCCTGATCACCACACACCCAGCCTGCGGGCACACCTCGACCGTCCGGGAGGTCGACGGCGACCAGGTGGTGTGTCACGGCTGCGGCCAGCGTTTCGACCCCTACCAGGCGGCCACCCAGAACATGCTCGACCGCGCAGCATCATCGAAGCACCCGTAACGGGTGCGTCCAAAGATATCGGCGCTTATGGGGTGCGCCGCTACCACGTGAGACTCGACTGTAGCGAGCACCACCCGCACAAGCCATCGGAGGGCTGCTCGATCGCTACCATCGACAACGAAGGAACTCCGTCAGCAAGCTGGCCACCGGCCCCGAGTTGATGGGTGTGCTTTCTGGCAGCGGTGCGCCATCGCCTTGCACCGACCGCTACTACGCAGACCACCACTCAGGCTGCGCGCAGCGCCTCCACTCGACAAAGGTGAGTGGGTCGCTATGTTAACCGCGTCGATGCTCTGGGGTGCATCGCTACCACCTGCCCCGAGACTACCGCGCCGACCCCATCCTCATGGTGTGCCACCAGTGAGCTGTCGGTACTGTATTCGCCCCAATGACGGTGCGTAACCGGCACATTCGTCAATGCCCTGGCATTTCGTAGTAAGCATAATTGTCGATGCTGTCAGGCGCATCGCTGCCCTGCCGTCATCGTAGCCGTACCGACGGCCGAGGTGCGCGCGCGGTCAGACACCCCGTGTCCCCTGTTCTGGTGACACATCGATGCGGGGGTGACCGGTGTCACGGTGTCGGGGCGGGAACTTTCGGTACGGCCGGGGCCGTCAGATCGGTGTCCAGGCCGCCCAGACGGGGGCGGCCACCTCGACACGATCGGAGAACTACTGCTATGACAGCGCTTTCACCCCGCCGCATCCTCGCCGCCACCGTGCTGACCGCCGGACTGGTCACCTTCGGTGCCGGCGTGGCGACCGCCGCCACCCCCACCGATGCACCGCTGGGTATCGGGGTGCACCAGGTCAGCAACGACGGGGCCGCGGCGCGGGAGAACCCCGGCACCGTTGACTTTCTGGTGATCGCTGAACAAGGGCCTGTCGGTGGTGACGATCTGACCCGTAAGGGCACCGGGTCGCCGATCGGTGATGCCGGTCAGCTGAAGGTACTGCGCCCGTAACCGGCACCCTGCGGGAGCCCGGTACCCGAATCATGCAGGCACACAACACTGATGGAAATGCTGTGACGTCTTGTCCGCGCCGGATGATCGTCGCGACACTGCTGACGGTCGGGGTGGGTGTCGGTGCGGTGGCGATCGCCTCTGCCACCACCGCCACGCCGCCGGCACCGACCGGGCATACCTCGCTGCCCTCGTCGGCACGGTTTCATCCACCCACTGCGGCCACTATGCCGGTGCCGCACGACCGCACCCTGTCCGGCCCGATGCAGGCGTATCGGCCGTAACCGGTCACCGACCGGCCACAAATGCCCGTCGCCGCTGGTCGCGGCGTTACTAGTCATTGGCTGGGTGGCGATCGCCTCAGTGCCCACCACCGCAACGCATCGCCGCGCCGCACGGTTTGACCCGTCGGCAACAACCTCGCTGCCGATGCCGCACGATGACCTCACACTTGGTCATTCTGTGGCGCTTCCAGGTGATCGGACTCGGTGACATCAGGGTATGGCAGCGAGCTCGAACACAGCCGAGTTTGCGATCGCCTCACGATCGCTGTCCGGCGGGGACGCCAGTCCGCGAGGCCTGTCCTGAGAGCAGCAAATCGTTTGCTAGACAAAGAAAGTAGATGTCATCCGAACAAGTGATCTGTGCACCGTCCCGAATTCTGTTCGGCGCTGACGGCGTAGCGTTCGGCGTTGTTGGCCCATCAGGATGAGGCCTCGTGTTATCGGTTTCAGCGGTCGGGGATTGCTACCACTCAAGGGTTGTTATGCGCACCGCACATCAGCGTCGTATCCGCCTTCTCGCTGCTGCCGCCGGCTTCAGCATCGTGCTCTACGGCGGTCAGGGACAGGCCCACGCCGACGAAGACGGGGGAACATCTGCTGACGGGGGAGCCTCGTCCTCGAGCACCGAGGACGGTTCATCCTCCTCTGGCAGCGCGCCAGACGCGGAACAGACTGCCGCGTCGTCGCAGGGAGACACCGCCACCTCGACGGACTCCAGCGATGACCCTGGTGGTGCTGACATCGCATCCGACTCCCAGAATGATCCGCCAGCAGCACCGCAAGGCGAGGCCACATGGTCGCCGCCGGAGAATGGGACCGAACCGCCACCACCCCCGCAAACACCCGACACGTCTGGTGCCACCGAAGGTGGCAACTTCGGCGCCTCGGGCGTGAGGAACGAACTGGTGACAACTGATCGTTAGTGCCGGGAGGCGCTGACGGGGAGGATGTCATCATGCCCGGCCCCTATCCCAGAGAGTTCCGCGAGGACGTCGTTGCGGTTGCTCGCAGCCGCGAGAGCGGCGTCACCATCAAACAGATCGCCGCCGACTTCGGTATCAGCGAAGCGACGTTGCAGAACTGGCTCCGTCAAGCCGACGTCGAAGACGGTAACCGTCCCGGCCAGACCGCCGCGGACGCCGCCGAGGCGCGGGAGTTGAAGAAGCGGATCCGGTTGCTCGAGCAGGAGAACGAGGTCCTCCGCCGTGCGGCGGCGTATCTGTCGCAGGCGAACCTGCGGCTTGGTGGCTCCCCAAAATGACGTACCCGCTCGTATCTGAGCTCGCCGACGCGGGGATCCCCGTGACGGTGTCGTGCCGGGTTCTCAAGCTCGCCCGCCAGCCCTACTACCGGTGGCGCAACGACCCCGTCCGGGACGCGGACGTGCTCCGCGCATATCGGATCAACGCGCTGCATGATGCGCACCACGAGGACCCGACGTTCGGCTACCGATACCTCGCCGACGAGGCCCGCCGAGCGGGGTGGCGGATGAGCCGGCGGACGGCGTGGAAGCTGTGCTCGCAGGCGGGGATTCTCTCGTCCGCGCAACGCCGGCGACGCGGGAAGGGGAAGAAGGCCGGGCCGCCCGTGTTCGACGACCACGTCCAGCGCGTGTTCCGCGCCGATGCACCGAACCGGCTCTGGCTCACGGACATCACGGAGCACTGGACGAGCGAAGGCAAGCTCTACTGCTGCGCGATCAAGGACGTGTTCTCCAACCGAATCGTCGGGTACTCGATCTCAGATCGGATGACCGCGAAACTCGCCGTAGACGCCGTCCGAAATGCTGTCGCGCGCCGCGGTGAGGTCGCCGGCTGCATCCTGCACGCCGACAGGGGCAGCCAGTTCCGCAGCCGCGCGATGGCCCGCGAGTTGCGCCGCCACGACATGGTCGGATCGATGGGAAGAGTCGGCGCTGCGGGGGACAACGCGGCCATGGAGTCGTTCTGGTCACTGCTGCAAACGAACGTCCTCAACCAGCAGCGGTGGGCGACCCGGCAGGAGCTGCGACTCGCCATCGTCGTTTGGATCGAGCGGAAGTATCACCGCCAGCGCGCCCAGGACACCCTCGGCGGCTTGACGCCCATCGAGTTCGAAGCCAAGCTAGCCGAGCCGCTCACACTCGCGGCCTAAACCGAACCTGTCACCAGTTCGTTCCTCACGCCCCTCTGATACCCAGCGGTCGGTAGTGCCCAACGCCGGTGCAGTGTCTGAACCCGCACCGCCGGCACTAGCCGACGGTGAAACTACAGCCGACACCACAGAATCGTCATCGACAGCGCCGGGAAACACGGCAGCCGAGGTCGAATCACAGCCACCTCGCGACAGCGACGGCGGAAACGCTGCCGTGACTCCCCTGCCATTGCCGGAGGGACTGGCGACACCAACCCCTGCACCGGCCGGTCCCGTCGACATGCCGCCGCAGCCGGCGGCAGTGTTCACCGCCGCAGCGAGCGCACCGCAGACGGATACGGCACGTCTCATGTCCGCGCCGCAGGACACGGCCGCGGTCCCGATCTCGGGTTTGCTTGCTGTGCTGGGTATTCCACTGCTGGGTGGCGGCGCGGTCCCGGGCGCATCATTGACCCCCGCTCCGTGGACACTGTTGTGGTGGGTTCGTCGAACCCAGGTGCTGTTCGCCAACCAGACGCCTGTCGCCGGTCAATACACCACAAGCGAACAAACCGACGGCACCATCACCGGTAACGTCGGCATCACCGATCCCGACGATGACCGCCTCACCTACTCCGTCACCACCAACCCGACTAACGGCGGGACTGTCTCCATCGACCCGGCCACCGGCACCTACCTGTACTTCCCCAGCGCAGCGCTGCGGGAAACGGGGGGAACCGACCACTTCGTCGTCACCGCCTCCGACAACACCGGATTCCATCTGCACGGCCTGTCGTCGCTGTTCCAGACCGGACGACACACAACCTCCACCACTGTCACCGTCACCGTCACCGCCGACGAAACCACCAATCAGCCACCGGTGCTCGACCCGACCGCCACACCCGAAATCTCCAACATCAGTAGCGATGGGGTCGTCACCGGCTCCGTCGCCGGCATGGTCACCGATCCCGAAGGCCATCCCCTGCACTACTCCGGACCCGCGAACGACGCCCAGATCACCGTCGATCCCGTCACGGGCGCTTTCGTTTTCGCCCCCACCCTCGCCACCCGACATGCCGCTGCCGTCCTCGGCGCCGCGACTACCTATACCTTCATCGTCACCGTCACCGACGTCTCCGACGCCGGCATTCCCATACCGATCACCGTCACCCTTGTCCCCTACAACCAGGCCCCCACTGCCAGCACACCCAGCACCCCACCGAGCGTAAACATCAACATCGGGCAAGTGAGCGGAACCGTCCTTGGAGTAGACGCCGATACCGACACCCTCACCTACACCGTCACCGGAGCCACCCCAATAGCCAGTAGCCCCAACACATTCAGCACCGCCAGCGGTCGTGGGACTATCACCATCAACCCCGCGACTGGTGCCTACACCTATACACCGACCAGATCCGCCCGCTATTCCGCGTCCCACGTCGACGCCACCAACGCGGACATGACCGATCAGTTCACGATCACCATCGACGATGGCCACGGTGACAGCACGGCAACCGTGGTCACCGTTCCGGTGATGGGGTTGGCCGCGGAGAATGACGCGGGCGAGTATGTTGTGACGGCCGCGGGTGTGGTTGTGATGGTTCAAGATGGTCCGAACGACATAACACGAGTCGATGTCATCGACCCCACCACCGGCACCACCACCACCCACACGCTTCCTGGTTCGTCGGTTGGACCGCTGCAGTTCGGACCCGACGGCACCCTCTACAAGACCACTTACACATGGAACTCTGGCGCCAGCTACACCACCCGAGTCCTGGCGATCGACCCCACCACCGACACCACCACCACCCACACTTTGGCTGGTCGACCACCTCGGGAGATCCAGATCGGTGCCGACGGCACCGCTTATCAAACTACCGTTGAAGGCAACACGACTACCGGAGCCCTCACCCGGGTCCTGGTGATCGACCCGAGCGGCACCACCACCCACACCCTTCCCAGTACAGCGTTCGGCACGTTGAAGTTTGGCGCGGACGGCACGCTCTACCAAACCACCGTCGAGGGAGACTCGATTGACGGATACACAACCCGAGTCCTAGTCATTGACCAGACCAACGGAATCACTACCCACACCGTCGCCGGCCAACCAACCGAGCAACTGCAGATCGGCGCCAACGGCACGCTCTACCAAACGACAGTGGACGGGACCTCGGCAACCGGCTACACCACCCGAGTCCTGGTAGTTGACCCCACCACTGGCACTAGCGTCACCCGCACTGTCATCGGCCGGCCCGACAACGGGACTGCAGTGCGGATCAGCGCAGACGGCACGGCTTATCAGACCACCCTGAGTGGAATGTCGCTCGGTGGATACACCACTCGAGTCCTGGTGATCGATCCCACCAACGGAACGAGCGCCACGCACACTGTCGCCGGCCGACCGATCGGGCAGTTGCAAATCAGCGCCGACAGCACCGCATATCAGACCGTCGAGACTTACGACTCGACCACCGGCACCACCACCACCCGGCTCCTGGTGATCGACCCCGACACCGGCCTGTCCACGACTCACAACATCCCCGGAGGAACTGACTATCCGGTGCGGTTCGGCGCCGGCGGCACCGCTTACCAAACAACTCTGAGCGGAACGTCGCTCAGTGGATACACCACCCGAGTCCTGGTGATCGACCCCACCACCGGAACCACCGCCACACACACCGTCGCCGGCCAACCTACCGGGCAATTGCAGATCGGCGCCGACGGCACCGCCTACCAAACCGTTGTGGAACGAACATCGGCGAACGGCACCACCACCCGAATCCTGGTGGTCGGACCCGATGACAGCGCAGAAACCCACACCCTCCCCGGCGAGCCAGTCAGTGAATTGCGGTTCGGCGCCGACGGTACCGCCTACCAAACCGTTGTGGAACGAACATCGGCGAACGGACGCACTACCCGAGTTTTCATCATCGATCCGACCACCGGCGCCACCACCACCCATAGTCTTTCGGGCGGAGCTGATAATCCAGTGCAGATCGGTCCCGACGGCACCGCTTACCAGACCACCACGGAGTACATCTCGGTCAGCCGATACACGACTCGGGTCCTAGTGATCGACTCGACCGGCGCTGCCGCCACTCATACCTTCGCTGGCCGGTCTGCCTACGCAACCGCGGTGCAGGTCGCCGCCGATGGCACTGCTTATCAGATGGTTGTGGACCCAGACTCGTCTACCACCGGCATCACTCAAGTCGTGGCAATTGATCCCACCACCGGCGCAACGATGAGCCACACTGTCGTTGGTTACCCTCTCTATCTGCCCCAGGTCACCGCCGAGGGTGCCGTATATCAGATCACCGCACAGGACGATGGTGGCGGTTCCTCGTATACGTGGCGTGTACTGATGATTGATCCCGATGGTGGCAGTGGTGTTTACGTGCTCCCCGGCGTCCCTGAGTCGTTGGTGCACATCAGCGCCAACGGCAGCGCGACCATTGCTGTTCGGGATCAGGCGGGAGTCACCCGGAGCGTCATACTGACGGAACCTGGGGTCTGATCACACACCACGACGTAGTGCTGGGGAACCTGGGCGTCGGCGTGGAACCAGTTCGTGGAGAGGGAGTAGCGAACTTCACGACGTGGGCAACCACTGTCCATCACTCTGGTCGAGCCGACACAGACACGTGATGACTAAACAGGCCAACCAGGCTAATCCCAACATGGACACACCAAGATGACTCGCCGGACGGGCGCAGCCAGGTTCGCCGCGCTGGAATCGCAGTGGCGAGAAGAACCTCCAATCAGCTGTGTGGCCCGGCTGGGCTGGCGGTCAGTGAGGCGGCGATCGCCTCTGCAGCACCTGCACAGCGTCGCCAGCACGGTTTCACCGGCCCGCTGCACGTGCACCGGCCATGCACGCGGTTGCCGATCCGCCTTCTACGGACGCCCGTCATCGCTGGTGGCGGGTGTTTGTGGTGTAATCCTGCCGACAGCACGCGTGGTCGGGGGCTCGGCACGCAGTCGCCGTCGATGCCCGGGGAACATTCGTGGAAGATGGCGTGTCCGAGCCAGTTGCGGTCACCACGGCCGCGCACCGCGAACGTGACGTCGAACAGCATTTGCCCTGGGTTGCGTTGTCGACGCGACGCCGAATGTCGCTCATCGTGTTGGCCGTTCTCCACTGATGTCAGACTGACTCGGCCCAGCTGGTAGCGACCGACGGTGTCGATGACCGGTGTGACCGCGGCACACAGCCCAGCAGCGAAATCCTTCACCTCGTCAGGCGTGGCGAACACCTGGTAACAGAACTCGATGAGCATCGACTCGTCGAACGGTTCAACTTCGTCGTCAGGGACTACCCAGGCGTGATCGTCCATGTTCTCCACGATCACATGCTGCTCCTGGTGAGTGGCCACACAGTGGCGACCGCCCGTGTCAGTGGTTGGTCAACGTGAGGCGCCGGTAGTTGGGACTGCCTTGCTACGCGCCGAGCGCCGACGAGTTGAGGTTCTGGGCTACCCGCCGTTCTCGGTGGGTTGGGTTGGTTGCGGGCCGAGGAGGGCGGCGGAGTCGACGAACTCGATCCCGCCGTCGTCGAGGGCGATGGCCCAGCGTCGTGGCCGCACCTGAGATCCGTAGCCGTCGGCCACCTGCAGGTCCTCGAGCCCAGCCGTGGAGCATCGGTCATAGTTACTGCCATGACGCGCACCCGCATAGTTCGATCGTCGCGCACCCAAAGCCAAGGCGGATGGTGGGTGTTCGTGGTCGCCTCCCTACTCGCCGGAGGCATCACCTGATCCGCAGCAGCTAGGT
>NZ_JBGCVZ010000002.1:0-25184 GCF_041103195.1 Gordonia sp. ABKF26 | reverse complement strand
CTGGCGTGTCCCCCGTGAACCGGTCCGGTCTGTTTTAGAGTCCTGATTGCCCTGTTGAGGGCAGAGAAGGGACGATGAGGATCATGGCAGGACGCAAGCGCCACTCGGCAGAGGACATTGTGCGCAAGTTGCGCCGGGCTGACGAGTTGGCGGCGCAGGGCAAGACCGGCGAGGAGATCGCCGCCGACCTCGAGGTGTCGGCAGCGACGTTGTACAACTGGCGCCGCCAGTACGGCGGCATGGACGGTGACGCGGCCAAGGAGCTCAAGGAGCTGCGTGAGCAGAACGGCCGGCTCAAGCGGCTGCTCGCCGATGCCGAGTTGGAGAAGGACGCGCTACGGGAGATCGCCAAGGGAAAATTCTGAGCCCAACCGCCAAACGCGCCGCCATCGACATGCTCAAAGACGTGATGAACATGTCAGAACGCAAGGCGTGCAAGGTTGTTGGGCTTGCTCGTTCAGCGTATCGTCAACTGCCGCAAGCGCACACCCCGGCTGACCCGGATGCTGGCCTGCGCCAGCAGCTACGAACCTACGCCCGTCAGAACCCACGCCACGGGTTCCGTCGGGCGTGGGCCTGGCTACGTTTCGACGAAGGCGACACCGTGAACAAGAAGAAGGTCCACCGGCTGTGGAAGGAAGAAGGATTGCAGGTGCGCCGGGCGCCGCGGCGTAAACGGGCCGGCCAGTCGTCGGTGCCGATTGTCACCGCGGACGCACCGAAAGTGGTGTGGGCATTGGACTTTCAGTTCGACTCCACTGTCGACGGACACAAGATCAAGATCGCGTCCATGGTCGATGAACACACCCGGATGTCGCTGCTCAACATTGTGGATCGCTCGATCGCCGCCGACCGGTTGATCGAGGAGTTGAAGAAGACCTTCGCGATCTGGGGTGGCCCACCGAAGGTGCTGCGCATGGACAACGGCCCTGAGTTCATCTCTGAGGCCCTCCAGACGTTCTGTGCAGGGTCGGTGGGGATCTCCTACATTCCGCCTGGCACGCCGTGGAACAACGGGTTCATCGAGTCGTTCAACAACCGGTTGCGCGACGAGTGTTTGAACCGCAACTGCTGGCCCACCCTGTTGGAGGCCCGCGTGGTCATCGAAGACTTCAAAGACGACCACAACCACCGACACCGCCACTCAGCGCTGGGCTACAAGACCCCGGCCGAGTACGCTGCCCGATGCACCCACCAGCACCACCCCGTGGGCTGCGAGATCGACTGACCGACCGCAAGAAAGAACTGGCTCTAGGACCGACTGGACCGGTTATCGGGGACCTGCCACTACGTCCACACCGTCATCGACGACCACTCCCGCGTCGCCTACGCCGAGATCCACGACGACGAAACAGCCCACACCGCCACAGCGGTCCTGGCCAGGGCCGTCAAGTGGTTCAACGCCCGCGGGGTGACCGTCGAGCGGGTCCTGTCGGACAACGGTGGCGCCTATCGCTCACACCTGTGGCGCGACACCTGCGCCGAGCTGGGAATCAGGCACAAACGGACCAGGCCGTATCGCCCGCAGACCAACGGCAAGATCGAGCGCTTCCACCGCACCCTGGCCGACGGCTGGGCCTACGCCCGCTGCTACACCTCCGAGACGGAGCGTCGCGGCGAACTCGACGGCTGGCTGCACTACTACAACCATCACCGGCCCCACACAGCCTGCAGCAACCAGCCGCCCTTCTCACGATTGACCAACGTGTCCGGTCAGTACAGCTAGCTCCTCGGCAAGGTCAACACCCTCCGGGATGGCCACGTCATCCAGCGAGCCGCTCGATCGGCGAAGCTCGGCGCAGGAGGCCACAAGCGCGTCGTGAACCTCAGAGGTCGTCTTGCCTTCCGATAGCAGCAAGAACAGGTACGCATGAGTATCGAACCGACTGAGTCCGGGTAGCGGAATAGTCGTCTGGACGATCTTATGCAGGTAGAGCTTGGCTGGGCTCTCAGCCCCTGCGTCCTTCCCATCCGACGCCTTCAACCGTTGCTGGATGGCGTCGGCGACCCGGTCCTCATCTGCCGCGATCACGAATGACATCCCTTTAGCAGACAGAAAGAGGCGGATCGCCTCCAGGGTTTCAACCACCGTTTCCGGCAGACATCTATCGAGGTCATCGACCAGGACGACCACACGGGAGATGTGCTGGAGGCCATCCGAGGCGAGCAGCTCCTCGAAGTCCTCGCGGAAGCCTGCAAGGCCACGGTCGGGGGAGTCCTCTTTGTCCGGCTCCTCCTTGATAAGCCCGAGGACGTCGTCGACAGACGGAAGTTGCAGTGCGATACCAGCCTTCGCGGCCACCTTGAATGCTTTCGCCCAGTGCACCCGGCCAGTCAGACGCTTGAGCAGACTCTTAGCTGCATCTCCGGCATCGGTCTTGATCTCCCCAGCGAGGCCATCAAGCACCTCGGTAATGAGGCTCTCTTTCGGTCCGACTGCTGGGTCGTAGCTCCACGGCTGCGTCGGAATGACGAGAACTCGGTCTTGCTCGGAAGCGTTGCGCACGTTGATTTCACGCTGTACAAGCTCCAAGACACTAGTCTTCCCGCTACCCCATGCCCCCGACAGGCCGAGTGCAATCGGATCAAGCGTGTCATCGAGTACCGCATCCACGATCGTCGTGGCGACAGCATCAAAGGAAAGGAGGTCTCGATCTGCGGGTTCGTCGGACCACAGCGGGTATCTGGCATCGGTCATTCTTCCCCCTTGCTGGAGTGCAACGACTCCAAGTCTTTCAGAGCGCCAACTAGTACCTGCTGAGCGATGCGTGCTGTTTCGATACGTGGCGAGAAGTTCTCTTTGAGTTGCTGTCGGGGATGGATATAATTGCGGAAGTTGCGCACCTGATCGGCGTGCTCAGCGACATCGGTACTCAGCATGCCGATATCCTTGGCTACAGCAATAAGTTCAGACAGTGTCCAGCTCTGTATCGGTTTGACCTTCTGATCTCGACCCCTCGGTGCCGCACCACTGGTGGCGAAAGTCGGCGCCTGTGCTACTGCAAGTTCCGCCAGCAACCCTTCGAGTGTGCTTCCTACGAGGAAGATCACGGAGAGCGGCGCATCAGCTTTCATCGCCCGATCAATCTCGGCCAGCCGCGCCTGTACAACATCGGTTGCCGTGAGCGCGCTCGGGAGCGCGGAGAGGTCGACCGTGCCGAAATTCTTGTTCAGGAAGGCGGTGTCAACCGAGACGCCGGACTCCCTGGCTGCACTAAACTCAGATCGGAGCTGGTCGTGCATGCGTTGCTCGGCCTCGCCAATCGACTCGTCGGCAATGAGCTTGCCATCTTTCCAGTAGTCGAGCAGTTCGAGATTGAGCTTGGCAATGGTCGCATCCGGGAGCTCCTGCCACATTCGGCGGAGCAGATTCGCCTTGGAGTCGTAGTCCTCGACGTACGGGTCGACACCAATAGCCGTGACAACGAAATCCCTAAACGTCGCATTCGTGAAGTCCAGTACGTAGCCACCACCCATACCAAACAAGGTCTCAAGTCTGCGCTTTGTGAGGTTGTTGAGATTAGCCACGTCCAGGCCACTCCTCAGCGCCAAGCGGTGCCGCATTGAGCTGGTCTCGCCGGCTACGCCAATCCGGTAGGTGCTGATCCATCAGGCTGGTGAACCTCTCGCCGTGGTTACGTTCGAAGTAGTGCGTCATCTCGTGGACGACGATGTATTCCAGGCAATCGGGGTGCTTCTTGGCGAGCTCGACGTTGAACCAGATGTGTCGGGTCTCGCGGTTGCAAGAACCCCACTTGGTCTTCATTCGTCGGATGGTCCATTTCGGCACGGTGACGTCGAGGGTCTGCTCCCACCTGGTGATGAGTTCGGGGATCACCTGGCGAAGCTGGTCGCGGTACCACCTGTCGAGATAGATGCGTCGCTTCTCGGCCGAGGTGTCGGCGGGTACGTAGAGCGCGAGCCGTTCGCCGTCGACCTCGAAATGCGCCCGACCGGGCCGCTCGACGACCTTGAGCCGGCGACGAACGCCCCACACGTAGTGCGACTCGCCGGTCACCATCTCGCGCTCGGACTGCCGCTCGGCGGACCGCAGCTTATCGCGTTGCCGCTTGATCCATGGCAGACGCTGGATCACGGCGAGGCGCACAGCATCGTCGTCGAGTCGTGCTGGTGCAGCCACCCGCACGCGGCCCAGCGGTGGATAGACACCGATGTGCAGGTTCTTGATGTCCTTGTAGATGACGTCGATGTCGATGCCGCGGATAGTGAGGTAGGCGTTAGCGGTACTCATCGCGCGCCTTCACCAGGTCAAACAATTCGTCGAGTCGGTCAAATCCATCGGGTAGCGTGCGGCTGATCGCTCGCTTGACGACCTTTTCCTTCATCGTGTTGCCGACCCAGTCGTGCGGCTTGCTCGTCAGGATCGCGGTGTCCACCTGGATCGGTGTTGCCGGATCGGGCCAGCCGAAGTCGATCAGGGCGCGTCGTGCGCCGTTGTCAGCCCAGTCGGGATACTTGGTGTCTGACTCTTTGGTGCCGAGCTGCTTCGCCGCGTCGAGGAGCTTGGCCAGGTACTCCTGGTAGTCGATGGCCTGCTGTCGGCGCTGTTCGATGATGGCGTCGAGCAGTTCGCTCATCTTGTCGTAGTACTTGGGATTCATCGCGTGCTCGTCGATGATCACCTTGCGCATGTTGTTAGTGATGGTCTCGGCGACTGCGTCGGGGTCCTTCTTAATCCCGGCAGGCAGCTTGTCGATCGCACCCGCACCGAGCTTGACGATTAGATCGATCAGGCCCGTATCTTCGAAGTTGGAGACGACTTCGGAAGCGCCGGCCTGGATATAGGTGTCGAGCAGGAACCGCATGCCGGCTTCGTACTGCTTGAAGTCGACGTCCTCACCCGCGCCGAGCTTCACTTCAGCCCGCACGTCGACGTAGTGCGCGATCTCCGTTTTGATCGCCGCAGCCTCGGCCACGCTGTAGCCAGCGGCGGTCATGTCGTTGGCCAGATTGGCGTAGGCGCGAGTGGCGGCCGCGACGGCCTTGTACAGTTCGACGCGCTTCGGCTCGTTGACCTTGAGCTGGTCGGCGTTGCCCTGCTCCGCGGCGCAGAAGTACTGCTGATACTGCAAGGTGTTCTTCGGTAGCGCAACGGGTTCGACGAGAGCGCGGATGCGTTCGAGGGCTTCGTCGAGGTTCTCACGAGCCTTCTCGATGCGGTCGGACAGCAGTCCCTCGATGTCCTTCTTCTCGTAGCCGTCCAGCGCACCTGAGGTGTAGTCGTCGACGGCGTTCTCGATGGAGTTGAACAGGTCTTGGTAGTCGACGATGTAGCCGTAGTCCTTGTCGTCACCGTCGAGGCGGTTGACGCGGCAGATGGCCTGGAAGAGGCCGTGATCGCGCATCTTCTTGTCGATGTAGAGGTAGGTAGCGCTTGGCGCGTCGAAGCCAGTCAGTAGCTTGTCGACCACGATCAGCAGCCGCATCTGGCCGGGGTTCTCGATGAACTGGCGCTTGACGGCCTGCTCGAACTCCTCGACCTTGTTCAATGCAGTGTCTTCGGGTTCATCGAAGTAGTCGGCCAGCATCTTGCGGTAGATGTCGTATTGGCGGATCTTCTCAGTCTTGCCTGCGCCGGAGTCTTCCTTGGCGATGTCGCTGGCGTTCGGGGTGTAGCTGGTGACGATGGCGCACTTGCCCTTGAAGCCGGCCGCGACGAACATCTCGTAGAACTTGCAGGCCTGGTAGATGCTCGAGCCTACGAGCATGGCGTTGCCGCGACCGTCCATCAGGCGGGGCTTGGTCTCCATGTCGAGCAGGATGTCGTTGACGATCTGCTTGGCGCGCGGCTCGGAGGAGACAACCTTCTGCATGGTGCCCCAACGCTTCTTGAGCTCGGCCTTGCTGAGATCGGTCATACCCTTGGTTTTGACCTCGAACCACTTGTCGACCTGTGCCGGACTGGTCAGCTCCTGGTCGATGCTGCGGGCCTCGTACTGCAGGTCCAGCACCACGCCGTCAGCAACGGCTTCGTCGAACTTGTAGGTGTGAATGAACGAGCCGAAGGTCTCGATACTGGTGGCCTTGTCGGCCTTCAGCAGTGGCGTGCCGGTGAAGCCGATGAACATAGCCTCCGGCAACAGCTCCTTCATCGCCGTGTGCATCTTGCCGGACTGGGTGCGGTGCGCCTCGTCGACGAAGACGAAGATGTTGCCCTTGGCCTTGAAGTCCTTCGGGATGGTCGCGTGCAGTTCCTTGATGAAGTCGGCGGTCGCCTCGTCGTCTTCACCGTCGCTGTCGGCGGCGCGGAACTTATGGACGAGGGAGCAGATCAGCCACTGCTCGCTGGCGTTGAGCGAACTGATGAGGTCGGCGCCGCTCTTAGTGCGGTAGATCTGCTCATTGACGCCGTTAAAGACCTTCTCGATCTGGTCGTCGAGTTCGGTGCGGTCAGTGATCAGCAGCACCCGGGCGTCGGGCTGGTTCTCGCGAATCCACTTAGCGAGCCACACCATTGTCAGGGACTTGCCTGAGCCTTGGGTGTGCCAGATGATGCCGCCTTCGCGCTTGGCGATGCGGTCTTGGGCGGCTTTGACGCCGAAGTACTGGTTGTGTCGTGGGCCCTTCTTGACACCCGCGTCGAAGACGACGAAGTTGTGAATCAGTTCCAGCAGCCGCGGCTTGCTACACATTTGCAGCAACGCCCGGTCGAGCGGGTCAGCGACGTCGGAAGGTTCTTTCCACTCCAGCCAGTACTTCTCCGGTGTGTCGATGACGCCGTAGCGCAGTCCTTCGACGTCGTTGCCGGCGAAGACGAACTGCACGGTCGAGAAGAACGACCGGATGAACTCCGGCTTCTGGTTTCCGATGGTCTGCCGGATGCCTTCGGATACAGCGACTTTGGAGCGCTTGAGTTCCAGCGTGGCGAGCGCCAGGCCGTTGACGTAGAGCACTACGTCCGGGCGCTTGGTGTGCTGGCCGGCGACGGTGACTTCCTCAACGACGACGAAGTGGTTGGCGTCTGGGTTCTTCCAGTCGATCAGCCAGACGGTCTCGGTCTGTTCGCCCACGCCGGGCTTGACCTTCACGCCGTAACGCAGCAGCCTGTAGACGTCCCTGTTCGCCTCGTAGAGGTCGTGGCCAGCGCCGACTGAGGCGGCTTTGCCGAGCTGGCCGAGGGCGCGGTTGATGAGGTTGTCGTCGTAGCCACGAGCGCGCAGGTTCTGCGTCAGCAGGCCAGTCTCGACATTCGAGTTGCCCTCGCGGTACTCCCAGTTGCCGAGGTACTCGTAGCCAAGCTGATCGCGAAACAGCGCCACCACTCGGCTCTGGGCTTTTCGTTCAATCTGTCCTACATCACTCATTGCTCACCTCCTGCTTCATCGCCTCCTCAACTCCTTCGGTTTCCCACTGTCCATATGTTCTTCGTGTGTTCTGCACCTGCCACTCGGTGCGGCCGTTGGCGCTGCGGCCAGCCACAATCGCGGCAGCGGCACTCGGGCTGGCGAACACGTGGTTGCGGGTGAAGCGCATTGCCGAGCCATCGGGTGTTGGCACGAGCGTGCCGTCCTGCTCCAGCTTCGCCCGCAGACTGGTGTAACTGTGCCCCTCGCCGCCGGTCCACTTCAATCGGGCGATGGAGCCTTCGAGCACGGTGAACTCGCCGTCGACTTCCTGCGCGGTCGCAGTGATACCGGACTTCTTGAGCGTCATCTCGAACAACGGTGAATCGGTCCGTGTGCTAACAGCCTCGACTCGTGATGCTGTCGTGGTCGTTGCCGGTGAACGGAAGATGTTCACTCCGAGTACTGGCAGGACGATCTTGGCCTGCTCGATGAAGTACTCCATGTCCGACACGTCAGCTTCGGGCAGCACGATCGGCGGCGGCGTAGTGCCGTTGGCGAGCCGGGCGCGGCTGGCCTGCAGGGCCAGCGCGATGAACCGACTTTCTAGGTAGCGGGCGTGCGCCTTCGTCAGGTTGGTGTCTTTGCTGGTCAGCACGATGGCTCGATCCCAGAAGTCTTTGCCGTTCTGGTCTTCCGAGCGAGCGTGCTGATACAGGCGCTTGCTGACGTCATCACCTTCGCCGATATAGGCCAACTGGCCACCGAGACTGTCCGGGTTATCGCCGAGCAGGATATAGATGCCGGTCCGAGTCGCCTCGGGGCGCTTCAACAGTGCCGCAAGGTCCGAACGCGGAGCAGCCACAACATGACCGGTCCAGTTCATGATCTCGGCCGTCAGCAAGCCGCCCGGCGTGCCGTCAGCCAGAAACAGGCGAACAGACTTACCAGCGCTCATGAAGCTGACTCCACGTCAGACTGATCGACCCAGCGAGCCAGGACACTGAGGGCTGCGAGGTACTCCAGTGCTTCCTGCTCCGAAAGCTCCTGATCAACCTCATGACTGAGCGGGTTACGAATACCCGCGAACACGCCCTCGGCCAGGGCCATGGCACCACGCTGCACCGACTTATAGGTGTCGCTACCGTCGTCTTTCATGCGACGAAGGCGCGATTTGCCGACCTTCGGCTCATCCATCGAGAATGCCTGCTTGAACAGGTCAGTCTCGCTCACATCGCGACGGTCTACCCTGTTCTGGGTCTCGGCATTGAGCTTTCGAATCACACCGCCGACTGCTTCGCGATAATGGCCGGACTGCCAGAGCGACTTGGCGCCCTCCCATATCCATGGGTGAAGTTCGGCCGCAGAGAGTTCGGGTGCGTTCTCGCCCAGGTTCTCCTCGATTTCTTGCTTGCGGACTAGCTCCGCTTTTGCGCGGATCGCGGCCTCGTGATGCTGATCCCAGTTTCGGTGCTTGCTTGTAGCTACCTCGGTTCGCCATCTCGGTAGAACTCGCGCAAGGATCTTCTCCACGACTTGCGCTTGGGAGGCTATTTCCTCCTTAGAGCCACGCTCAAAGCTCCCGATGACATTAGGGCTGGGGTGAGGGACAAGCTCGGTCTGATAGATAAATTTCTCTAGCTCAGTGATAGCCCACTCCACGTTCATGATTCAGCCTCCACAGAAAGCCGTGTGCGGCCGGTGAGGAGCTGCTGCATCATGCCCTGCTTGATGGCGCGGGCCTTGGTGAGTCGAACGTGGAGACCTTCGATCTCCAGCTCGGCATCGAGCAAGACATCCGCGATAGCTCGCTGCTCTTCCACTGGCGGGATGGTAAGGGTGAAATTCCGCATGTCGGCGGCATAGAGATGGTAGACGGTTGAGCCGCGTACAAGCTGCAGAACCTGGTCGGCGTCGCGACGGATTGCATGCGCAAGGAATGGGCCGTAAGCGCGTTTAGGTTCCGGTCTGATGATGAGGACGTCGCCGCCCAGTACGACACCGCGTTCATGGATTGCGCTAGCCTTCGCGAGGCCGCGAGGCGTCACGTCAGACGTCGGCATTAAAACGTCGAGATCTTCAGAAATCACCACCCGTCCGGTCGGATTCGTACGGCTTGCGACAGTATGAATTTCCGGACCGTAGAACGTAAATAGCTCACCGTAATGGATGCAGGGAGTCGAACCTGACGTCGTCAGCGCAGATTTCGGCAGCCCAGAGCCTTTGCTGAACCGCGCAATATCGCCCAGGGCGATGTCCGTCCATCGCGCCGTGAACCCTGGCAGGCGGGTGCGGCCGGTCAGGAGTTGCTGCATCATGCCCTGCTTGATCGCCTGCTTCTTGGCGATGAGGCGTTCGAGGGTGGCGATCAGATCGTCGGCATCACGAAGCGCGTTAGCAATGCACCGCTGTTCCTTCAGCGGCGGCGTGGGGATATGGAGCTGTTCAAGCTTCTTGCGCTGAATCCCGAGAGCTGTTGAACCAGATGAATTCTGGGTAAGGAGGGATTGAAATTCCGGAGACTGCAAAACCTGAGTAAAGAAGGCCTTGTCGAAAAGGCTTGGTCGTGGGCGCAGTAGAACGGTGCGCTGGCTCAGGACATAGCGCCGAGCGTCGGGGACCGCGGCAACATTGCCTAGCGGCGCTTCGGTGGTGACGAGGGTGTCACCCTGCTCCATATCGCCTTGAGTCATCCACCTTCGGTAAAGCGAGTCGGATGCGACATAAAACTCTTCGTCGAAGTCAATCTTACCCATCCGGACATTTCGGGCTGAGATGGCTGGAATATACCCATTCCCCCAATCCATGCCGAGCTTCTTGGGCGTGCGGCCGCGGTAATCCATGATCTTGGCCGTCGCATCGATAATCGTCGTTGTCGTCCAAGCAGAGCTGGCGGTCATGAACGAACCCCCATTGCGTCGAGGTGGCTCGCAACCATGGCTTCGAGGCGGTCCAGCTCAGCGTCGAGATCGCCGACGGTCGTCGCATAGCGTTCACCAAGCTGCTGAATACGTGCAACAAGATCGAGCGTGAGGGCTTCGACTTCACCCGCGATACGACGCTCCACGACGGCCCGCCACTTGTCGTCGAGAACGAGATCCTTGATGTCATCCTCGGTCAGGTCGCCGTACTTCCTGAGCGTGGCGAGGTCGAGATCCGCCTGTGCGTCCTTGACCGCCTTCTTAGCCGAGGCTTCGGCGTTGTACAGCTTGCTGGCGTACTGCAACGCCTTGACCTCGTCGGGATCGCCGCCAGTCTTGATCGCCTTCAATCGTGCGGCGACCAGCGCCTTGGAGATCTTGCCATCATCCATGGCGTCGGCGAGCAGTCCGTCTTCGACGGCGTGTTCTTCGGTGTACTCCTCGACGGCGCGGGTGGCTTCTTCGGCTGCAGCGGTGAGGTTGTCGATGGTGGCCTGTTTGGCGGCGAAGTAGCGCGCCACGATCAGTGATGGTGGGATGAGGTCCATCTTGTACTTGGTGGCGCTACGGCCAGAGCCAACGACCAGGTCGGGGGTTTCGGAGAGCTTGCGCTCCTTGTCTTCGATGGTCTTGCGCGGCTTGGCGGCGTTCAGCCAGCCGTCGGCCATGACCAGGTAGACGTCGTCGTGCATGGTGTCGTGCCAGTAGGTCATGAGTTGCTCGTAGACGTCGTACTCGTCGAGCAGTGGCATCGGCTTGAAACGCTCCAGCAAGTCGTCGCCGATAGTTGCGATCAACTCGTTCGGCTTCGTGTCGGCAGTGAGGCCGGCCAGTGCGTCGCGGCGCGCAGCGAACCAGTCCGCCACAATGCCCGTGGCTTCGTCACGCAGCTTGTGGAAACCGGGTGCGTCGAAGATCGCCTGCTGCACTGCGCTGACGTCGATGGCCAGATCGCTGTAGCCGGGGCGGTTCGGCGCGAAGATCTGGCTGCGGAGCTGCGGGAACGCGTCCCAGTAGTTCTGGCGTGCGTCGAGGTCGCGATCCGGAATGCCGCCATGCAGGTGGGCGCTGAGGTCCTGCAGGTCCTCGGGTTCGGAGGAGTCGATGTAGCGCGGGATGTTGAGGTTGTAGTCGTTCTTGGCGTCGGCGATCTCGCTCATCGGCACCATGCGCGAGTAACGGTCGATCTCGATCTGCTTGTTGAAGGTGTCGACAACCTTGTGGAGGTCCTGGCTGCGTAGGCGGTTCTTGTTGCCGTCCTTCATGAAGCCCTTGGAGGCGTCGATCATGAAGACGCCGGTGCGGGCCTGGGCGTTCTCCTTGTCGAGGATGACCACGCAGGCCGGAATACCGGTGCCGTAGAACAGGTTTGCCGGCAGGCCGATGATGCCCTTGATGAAACCCTGCTTGAGCAAGCGAGTGCGGATGGTGGCCTCGGCGTTGCCACGGAACAGCACGCCGTGCGGCAGGATGATCGCCGCCTTGCCGGTGCTCTTGAGCGAGGTCAGCGCGTGGAGCAGGAAGGCATAGTCGCCGTTCTTCTCCGGCGGGCGGCCGTACTCGAAGCGGCCGTAGTCGTTCTCGAGGCCGTTGTTCCAGGACTTCACCGAGAACGGCGGGTTCATGACGATGTAGTCGAAGGTCCGCAGGTGGTCACCCTTGGTGAACTGCGGGCTGGTGATGGTGTCGCCCTTTTCGATCTCGGCGATCTCGTTGCCGTGCAGGATCATGTTCATCCTGGACAGCGCCCAGGTGGCGTTGTCCTTCTCCTGGCCGTAGATCGTCATGCCGCGGGGCGCCTCGGCGGCAGCCTTGAGTAGCAGCGAACCGGAGCCACAGGCCGGGTCGTAGACAGTCTGGTCCTGGCGGGTGTTCGGGCCGATGCCGACCACCTTGGCGAGGATGCGGGAGACCTCGGCCGGCGTGTAGAACTGGCCCTTGCTCTTGCCGGACTCGGTGGCGAAGTGGCGCATCAGGTACTCGTAGGCGTCGCCAAGCAGGTCGTCACCCTCGGCGCGCGAGCCGCGGAAGTCGAGGTCGTTGAAGATGGTGACCAGCTTGGAGAGGCGGTCCTGCATCTCCTTGCCCTTGCCGAGCTTCTCTTCGTCGTTGAAGTCGGCCTGGTCGATGACGTTGCGCAGGTCGTTGGCTTCGGCGAGCTTGGCGATGATCTTGTTGAAGCGGTCGCCGATCTCCTTGTCGCCCTTGGCGGCGAGCATGTCGTCGAACGAGCCACCTGCGGGCACTTCGATGAGGCTGTTGACGTCGGTCTTGGCCTTGTCGGACACGTACTTCACGAACAGCAGCGTCAGGATGTAGTCCTTGTACTGGCTGGCGTCCATGCCGCCACGAAGCTGGTCGCAACTTGCCCACAGTGATGAGTAGAGATCCGACTTCTTAAGCGCCACAGCTGGTCTTCCTGTTGTGTCTGTAGGCATTTGTGATGCCATTTTACCATTTTCGAACAAGTGTGCGAATATTCTTGGCTCGCCGTTTGGTCGCGTCTCAGCATGCCAGAGGGGGCTGACAGAACCGCGTGATCCATACCGGCTGGCCGTTACTCAGCGCGCTTGCGGCGCTGAGTCACTCCATCGCTCCCGTCCCACCTGACAAGTCGCTCCAGCCCTTGGACGTCGAACTCGGCGGCACCCGAGGCGATCATCGATCCGTAGTCGTCAACGAATGCGCGTACCGCGCCGTTGACCACACGATGCGCGTCGGCTCGTGCATCGAGTGCCTCGTCGAGCTTCTCCTGGCTCAGTCGGGGCTCGGTGGGATCGTAGGGCCATGCCTTGAGCCGCTCGACGCGCAAAATCTCGGCCCGAAGCCGGTAGACGTGCGCCCATAATCGCGACAGCGCTTCCTCACGCTCGGCCTTGTCGTGAGCGGCAACATCGCCGGCCGAAATGTATGGCGTGTCACCAGAAATCTCGACCGGCCCTGGCGTCGGTGTGGTGCGTGGCGCGTAGTCCTGCGAGTCGGCGTGCAGCTGCCGGGTAAGCTCCTGCACGATCTTCGGCTCGATCCGCTTGCGAAAGTGGTCGACCTCGCGACTCATCTCCGAAGCGGCTCGTTCGCGTCGCGCTGTCAGGGTGAGGCCTCGAACGCCGGGCGTCAGTCCGAACAGGATCCAGGCTGAGGAGGTGCCATCGCCCGGCGTCCCCGGCGCACATGCTGGTCGTCCCCGTGTTCTGCGGCGTGTGGTGGCGACGCCACGCTGCGCGGGCTGGTCAGTGGTTCGTGAGACCCTGTTCGAACTATTGCGAGCGCGAGAGAGGGTGCGGTGCGTGACGGAGCACGATGGCGCGGTTCCGCGGGGGAGAGGTCCGGTGTCGACGGGTGGCGGTGAGGCTGCTGACCGGCTGCGTTGGGGGTGGGTCGTTGGTGTGGTCGCGGTCGGCCTGAGCGCCGTCGCCGTGGCGTGTGCGTTACCACTGATGCTCGGTGACGAGTTCGGGAAGTGGCAGGGCATTCTCGCCAGCACGCTCGCTGCTGCTGGTGTGAATGTGCTCCTGGCGGCGGTACTGATATGGATCGAACGCAACATCGTCCAGCAGGTTCGTGTCGCCGCGTCGGAGAGTGCGACGGCAGCTGTCGAAGAGGGGACCAGAGATCTCCGCGAGAACACTGCGCACCTCGCTCAACGTCTCGACGAGATCGATGACCAGCTGAAACAGCGTCGCGATCAGCGTCAGGCGCAGCGCACCGAGATGCTCGCCAGCCTGGGACAAGGAGCGAGCTGGGAGAGCCTGGTCTCGGTGCTGCGTGAGGCCAACGACCTCAACGCTGTTGTAGACCGCGAGATCACCGCACCGCTCACCGAAGACGTCGACGTGGACGCGCCACGAATCACAGCTCACCTGACCAACTGGGGTGCAGCACACGATGGCCAACTTCCAGGCCCTGGCGAGACGGAGCCTGTCCTCGTCATGACCGTGTCTGCCGGCAAGAACTCGGCGTCGGTGATCTGGAAAGAAGGTGAATCCCCAGGGGACATGCTCGACGCATTGACTCACGAGCTGGACCGTGAAGGGGGCATGAACAGTGCTGTGCCCGCTGTTGCCGCCGCAGCGGTCTTCCCCAGCCTGGAAACAGCTTTGGCGCAAGCCATTATCACGAGAACTGATTCCAGCCCGTGGTTCACCGGATGCATGCTCGAGCGCCTCGACGACGATTGGGTGGTCACCGATCAAGGCCTGGAATCCCGAACGTCTGGACTTGTCCTGTCACTCAACGACGTTCCTAGCCCCATCGCGTTCTTGACGCGCCGCCCAACCACAGAACCGGAACCGGAACCCGGCCCGCCTGAGGGCGTCGACGTCGACCCCGACTTCTGGAAAGTTGCGGTAGCCCGTACCTACCACCACGCCCACACTCGTAGTCACCGTAGGAGGATGGGGCCGCTCGGGTACCGCTGATGGATCTTCGGCAGGACTGGCTCGTATTCACAGTCGAGAAGGCAAGGGCGGGTGGCGTAGAGTGAGGCCGCAGATGGATGAGACACAAGGGTCTCTGGTCCACGCACAGTTGAAAGGACGCGTCGATGACGGCGCTAATGATGAGCACAGTTGATGCAGCACACGCGCGGTGCGCCCGCCTGGCGGTGGGCTTGCGTGAATCCGATCTCGAGCAGCTCGCCGGTATGCCGGCGGGCAGCGTTGCCGGATGGGAGTCGGGACGACTCCCGTTCCCCGACAGCGCTAATGAGTTGCTCGAGGAGATCACCGCGGCCGCGGCCGCCGAGACGGTCCGTCTGATCGAAGTCGCCGCCACCACGGGGACGATCACCACGTTCGCCGGCAACGACGTCGTCGCCGCGCACACCGATGGGCGCATCCGCCTCGAAGGAGTACATCGGGTGTGCGCTGGCCGCGCGGCGATGGCGGTGCCGACGGCGAGGGTCGTGCGCCGCGACGTCGACGGCACCGAACGCCAGGCGTGGCTGCTGTGCGTGACCGCAGCCTGCGGGATCGGCCTGGGGCAGATGCAGCGCTGGTTCGATGTTCGCAAACGCGGCGTGCAGTACTGGATGTTCGGCGACCGTCCCGCGCCGGCGTCGGTGCTGGCCGACATCGCCGAGATCGCCGCGGCGGTGCGCGCACACATCGATGAACTCGCCGCCGACATCGATCCGGACGACCCGATCGTGTGGGTGTGTGCCACCGATGAGCAGATGGATCGCCAGTGGCCGGCGCGCGAGCAGCTTCCGTTGCCCACCCACCAGGTGTGCGCCGCACGCGCCGCGGCCGGCGTTGACGGCGCGCGGCTGGTGTTTCTGCCAAGCTGAATGGTGTGAGTTCCACGCGGACGGCCTACACCGGGCACGGGGTCATCGACCTCGAGGCCGGGCCGGTCGACGATGCGGCGATCAAGTCCGCCGGCCTGGTGGCCGAGAAGTTCTACGACGCGATGGAACAGACCCGCATTGGCGCCGACCTGTCTGATCGGGTCCTCGAGGACGACACCTCGCGCAACCGTGCGGCCCGCGACCGCGATCGCGCGTTCCCCCGCGACACCTCGACCGTCGACGATGACCGCAAACGCCGGCAGCTGCCCGCCCGCGGAGAGTTCCGCAGCGATCTGTCCTCACGGCAACGCAAAGACCGCTCAGCGGCCAAACGCCGCGTCCATGAGACCGCCCCGCAGAGCCAGATACGTGAGATGAGTTGGGCGGTCCGTGATCCGCAGCGGTGGAAGCATCTGAACTCGTCGCTGCGTGCAGCGACCGGTGATGCCCAACAGTTGCCCGAGCGTGATCGCCGCTCGGTGCAACGCCTGGACCGGCTGATCCAAAGCTACGAACGCGATAGCGGCCGTGGGCATGTGGTGTACGCGGTCGTCGAGCTGCCCACCGACAACCCGGTCACCCGCCGCCGGGATGTGCCGGCCACGTTGCAGCCCGGGGCGCGGATCTCGTTCGACCAGTACACGATGGCCACCCACACCCTGCACGAAGCTGCTGTGGTGGCTGACCGCCGCCGCGCCGAAGGCGGCGGCTCAGGTGCGTCGACGGTGATCCTGGAGATCGAAACATCCCGAGGCATGTACCTGGGCCGCTCGGACAGTGTCAACGACACCAGCCACATCCTTCCCCGCGGACTGGGGATGCGGGTGGCCGGCATCGACGAGCACGCCGACTATGCCCGCCCCGGAGGTCACGACTCCACCCTGGTCGTGCAGCTGCGCGACACCCCACGCGATCCCGACTACCAACCACCGATTACCGGCCGCCGGCTGTTTTCCGACCGTCGAGCTGCCGCCGCCGCGCGTGCAGCGGCCCGAGACACCAAGGAGCCCTGACCATGTCTGCTACCCGCCCACCCAAAGACCTCCCCCCGATCCCACCGCGAAAGAAGAAGGGCGAGCCCCTGGGGCGTGGCCGGTGGAACGATGTGCTGATCGTGCACGACGACATACGCTTCGGTATCAACAGCTTCCGCTCGGTCGAGCCCGGCGACCCCAACGCCGACAACGAAACCCCTGAGGTGCCGCACATCAACACCGCCGCCTCCCGCCGCCGCAAGCGCTAACAGGAGGGCCAGCAGTACCGATGCCCGGCGGCGACGGTCTCGACCCCGGATTGGACCTCACCGCGCTGCGGGCGGTCCGCGGCCGACGTTCCGACGGTGCCGCGGTGCTCGCCCAGATCGCCGACTATCGCGATCGTCACGGCGGGATGTGGGTGGCCTGGTCGGGTGGCAAGGACAGCACCGTGGTGGTCGATCTGGCTCGCCGCGTGGACCCGGCGGTGCCGGTGGTGTTCTACGACTGCGGCCTGGACTTCCCCGAAACCCGCACCTACCTCGCCGATCTCGCCGCCGCGTGGGAGCTGAATCTGCACGTGGTGCCGACCGAACCCGATCTGCTCACCCTGCTCATCGCGGCCGGCGACCTCGACCCGACCGCGCCGACCCGGCACCTCGAGGTGGACATGCGCCAGGCAATGATCACCGCGCCGGCTGCCCGTGCGCATGCCGTGTTCGGGCCGGCCAACCTGTGGGGTGTTCGTGCCGACGAATCCGCCGGCCGCCGCCACCTCTACCGCACTCAGGTCGCCCGCCACAGCGGCGACGTACCTCGCGGTATGGTGCGCCGAGGCGACGGCACCAGCAGCTTCGGGCCTATCTGGAACTGGAGCACCGAACAGGTGTGGCAGTACAGCGCCGCTCGCAACATCCCGCCGAACCCGCTCTACGCCACACTCGCATCCCTCGGCGCCGATACCCACACCGCCAGGGTCAATGCCATGATCGACCCCTCCCGCCTGGACAACGGCCACATCACCCGCCTTGCCGCCGGTTGGCCCGACATCTACCACCGACTTGTCGAGGTGCTGCCGAGGCTGGCCGAATACCGATAAGCGAGCAACGCGGCCCGCATGCGTGGTTATCCGTGAGAGCGGTTCTTCCGCTTCTCGATGAGGGTGTTGGCTGTCACCTCGCGCACCTTGAAATCCAGTGTGGTCAAGGGGAAGAGCCAGTAGTTGACGGCCACTCGGTGCTGCTCGGTGGGTGCCGTGGAGGTGTCCAGAAACGCTGTGACGATCTCGGAGTTGATCGTGCGGGCATCTTTCCAGCGGATCTCGCGCGGAGTCTCCTCGAGGGCGCGCGCTTCCCACCAACTGGTCCAGGCGGCCTTCGTCGCTTCGACCCCCGCGAGTGAGGTGACGCCGATCGCGTCGAGGGCGAGCAGAAGAGTGACCGCCCGTGAGGGACGCTGGGGCAGGGACGTCGTCTCGGCGTAGACCGAGTGGCGAGGGGACTGCCAGCGCAGCTCGAAACGGTTCTCACTATCGGCGACGAGATCAACGTAGAGCGACGATTCCCGGTGGTGGTCAAGTTCGTTGTACATGATCCAGTCGACGTTGTTCGGACCGTCGAGATAGCGTCTGTCGCGGTAGGAGTCGACGTATCGCTGCGCCTCGACGAGGTCATCCAGTCTGGCCTCATACGCCGCAACGTAGATCGCTCGGGCCCGGTGGTCGTAGAACCGACGCTGTAGCGCTGTCAGCCTGTCGTTGGCGATCTTCTCGGCCCGGATGACGTCGAACAGCATCATCGCCAACCCCGCCTGTTCATCAGCCAGAAGCTCGATCACCTTGGCCGACCGGTGCCGGCCGGACTCCCGCAGCAACGCGGCGTCGGCGGTCAGGACCGCGACGTGCTCGGCGATCGCGGGCAGACCCTCAGCGATGACGGGCATGCGGGCAGCTCCGGAGAGGTTGAATAGTCGTACGAGGGCACGTGGTTCCACCTGGTCATTGTGCCGGGTCGGGCGGTTGTGGGGACAGCGACTTTTGGTGGGTCCTGTGGGGGCCGGCGAATCTCAGGGGCCTGGCCGTACCGGGCGACCCCGGTATGAGGTTAGACCGCCGTATTGCGTTGTGGCGGTGGTGGTTTGCTGTCGGTGGTGTGGGTTAGTGTGTGGATCAGTTCCGGTGAGACATAAGGGTCTCGCCGGAGCCTCGATCCGAAGGAGTCCCGCATGGGGATGGATGTGTTTGGGCGGGCGCCGAGCGCGCCGGTGGGTGAGTACTTCCGTAACAACGTGTGGTGGTGGCGGCCGTTGGCGGAGTTCGTGTGCGAGCGGTATCCCGAGCTTGCTGCGGGGTGTGAGTACTGGCAGTCCAACGACGGTGACGGCCTGGATGCTGCGGCCTCGGGCGAGCTGGCGGCGCGGTTGCGCGCGGATCTGGCTTCGGGGGTGGTGGCCGAGTACGAACGGGCCTACACCGCCCGTCTGGAGGCGTTGCCGGATGAGACGTGCTGGCTGTGTGCGGGTAGCGGGGTGCGTACCGATGAGGTCGGGGTGCAGATGGGCCGGGACCGTCCGCGTGACCCTGAGACCGGGCAGGGCGGCTGCAATGGGTGCGCCGGTACCGGCACGCAGCGGCCCTCGGAGACCAGTTATCCGTTCAGCGCCGAGAACGTGGCCGAGTTCGCCGAGTTCCTCGCCGCCTGCGGCGGATTCCGGATCTGCTGAGGCAGGGGCAGGCAAGTGACGACGACACCGCAACAGCCACGGACGCCCGCACACGGCGTTCTGGAACTGTCCAGCGACGGCGAAGACGATGAGAGGCTGCGCTTGGCCCTCGACGGCTTCGAGACCTACGTGTATCTGGTCATCGACGGCGCCTACTACGGGGCGTTGAGCATCCGGCCGCACCCGGCACGGCATGGGTGGCAGCTCGAGCTGGGCCAGTACAGCCAGGTGACGCAGGACTGGGCCAGGCGGAACCCGATCGGGCGGCTGGGTGGCTGGATCGAGTGCGGGGACAACGGCTACTACGCGGTGATTGACGGGGCGCCGGCGTTCACCGAGGACGGTGGGTGGCCGATCGCGTTCGACACTGCGCAGGAAGCCCACGTGTCGTTGGTGACCGCGCTGCGCCAGTTGGGCCGTGACTACACCAGCGTGGTCCACACCGATGTGATCGACCTACGGCGCGGTGAGGAACGCGACGACCCGGCAGGAGACGTGCCGCTGAACCTCTGATCGCCACGCCAGGGCCGGGTGCGGGTACTCGTCGGGGCCTCCGACGACTACCTGCACCCGGCCTACCGGGCGGACCCCGGTATGAGGTCCGCCCGGGTGTATTGCGTTGTGGCGGTGCTGGATTGTTGTCGGTGGCGGCGGCTAGTGTGTGGGTTAGTTCCGATGAGACATCAGGGTCTCGCCGGGCGATTCCCGAAGGGGTGTTGTGGCGATGGATGTTGCCGAGTTGTTCGCAGAGGTCCGTGATTCGTTGGCGGATGTGTTCGCCTCGATCGAGTGGGCAGAGGATGAGATCGCGGCGGCGCAGCGGCGCTGGCCTGCTCGCTCGGATGCGTTGTTCCATTCGTTCTCGCTGATCCGGCCGCCGGTCGAGTTGCTGGAGCGATTGAGTGTGGAACCGGTGTACCGGGCCTATGCCCGGGAACTGCTCGATCGGGTCGGCCAGGAGCAGGACACCCGCCCTGGTACGGCGGTGGAGGTGTGCTTGGGGCTGCGGGAAGCGAGCCTGCGGGCGCCGCTGAGTCATGACGGGTTCGGGCTGTATGCGCGGATGTGGGATGCCGCCGGGCTGCCGGAGGTCGACGGCGTCACCGACATGCGCGCCCATTACGAGGCGATCAGCGCCGACGCCCTGGACGAGGCCGAAACCTATGCGCGCCGCCACATCAGCCGCCCCGACCGGGTCCTGGAGGTCACCGGGTGCTGCGGACAGCATCACGGCGTCGAGGTCGCGTGCGTCTACGCCAGCACCGACGGCGAGGCCGCCGCGTGAGCGCCCCCGACATCGCGCCGGTCTTCACGGTCGAGGTCACCGAGACGACCACGACCCGCTACCGCGTCCGGGCCGCCGATGCCGATCGCGCGCAGGACGTCGCGACCGGCCACAACATCGAGGAGGGGAGCGAGGGCGGCGAGGTCGTCGCCTACGAGCGCGAGGCCGAGGCGTTCCCCGAGGCCCCCACCGAGGCGCGCAGCGCTCTGGCGGTGATCACCGATCCTGACGACCCGCCAGCGGTGACGGTGAGCGAGATCGCTGATCAGATCCCGGCCCGCGCCGCGCAGCTGGCGTGCGCTCAGATGATGACCGCCCTCGGCGGTCAGGCCGAGTGGACCAGCGACACCATCGAATGGGTCGCCGCGCATCTGGTCCGCATCGCCCCGCACTGGGTGCCGACGTTCACCGACTCCGGGACCACAACCGACGCGGTCGACTTCTGGCAGACCGTCGACCTGGCGGCCACCGACAGCGCCGAGGTCGCCGCCGACGGCCAGGACAGGGCCTGGTTGGCGCTCAGTGAGGCGCTGGCGGACCATCGGCGGTTGGCCGGGCAGATCAGTGCGGCGTCGGAGGCGTGCGACACGGGGCTGCTGACGGCCCTGGAGATGGATGAGGTCGACTACCTCAAACGGGTGCGCGACGCCGCTGAGGGGGTGCGTCGTGGCTGATGCGAAGTACCCGCGCCGCGACGGCGAGGACCCGGGCGCGCACTACATCGAAGAAGCGGTGTCGGTGTACCTGATGCGCCACCCCTCGCAGGACCGGTGGGTCATCGACCCGCTGACCATCGACGGTTGCGCGTTGGATTCGACCCACGACACCTACCCGTCCAACGTCGAATGCCAGTGTGGGCAAGACGATGCGGTGTGCGACATGGTCACCAATCGCATGGCCGGGCAGCCGTTGCCGTCGGGCGAGGAACTGATGGTGATGCTCGCCGACGCGCTGGGCTACCAGGTGACGCGGGCAGGTGAGTCGCAGTGACCATCGACCAGCAGGCGGCGAGTCCGGTGGTGTTCAGCGAAACCGGGGAGCGGGCTCGGGTGGCGTTGTCGTCGCATCTGACGGTGCGCAATCTCGTTGAGCGCCATACCGAGTTGGCGGCGTTGCGCACCCTGTATGAGGTGATGTGTAGCAACGGGTGGGTAGCGATCCACGTCGACATCGAAGAGTGCTCGGCGATCGAAACACTCGCGCTGGCCGACGGCGAGCGCTGCTACCTGGGTGCCGACAACGACCTCGACGCCATCAACGATGTGATGTTCGAGGTCGTCGGCAACTGCCCACGACGCATCTTTCGCTACCTCGACGGAGAGTACTGGGCCGATCGCGGGGACGTGCGCGCGGCGATCGACTCAGCGCTACGCGCCCAGGTCCCCGCCGGATGGCCGCCCATCGGATAGCGACTTTGACCCCGATTTTGGGGGAGGTGACAGAGTGTCGCCTCCCCCAAAATCGCAGGTCGACAGAGGCAATACACCGGGCCGACCCCGGTATGAGGTCGGTCCGGTGTATTGCGTTGTGGCGGTGCTGGATTGTTGTCGGTGGGTGCGGTTAGTGTGTGGGTTAGTTCCGATGAGACATGAGGGTCTCGCCGGATTTCCTGAGAGGACAGTGTCATGACTGTTGCGCAGTGGGATGGACGTTCGTTGGCCGCGGATCTGGCCTATGTGAAGCGCGTGACCGGGTTGTCGGCGCGCCGCGGTGTGTTGGCGCCGTTGCGGACGGTGACGATCGCCGCGCTCGGCGGGGTGGGCACGCTGACCCACTACAACTACGACGCCGGGGTGGTGGTGCGCGGGCAGGTGCAGGGCGGTCTGGAGGCGACCACGGTGGACTTCCCCGAACTCGCCGCCGCGGTCAAAGCTGCGGGGCGCGGGGTGGTCGAGCTCGAGCGCGACGGGGGTCGGTTGGTGGTGGCCGGCCCCGACGGGCGGTCGTCGGTGGCGGTGTTCGCCAAGCCTGAGGACGTGCCGGTGATGCCCACCGTCGGCGGGACGGCGGTGCTGGTGGCCGATACCGCGGTGTTCGCCACGGCGGTGGGCGCGGTGGCGCCGGCGGCCGGTGATGACGTGACGCTGCCGATGCTGACCGGTGTGCACATCGACGCCGACGACGCCGGGGTGGTGTCGCTGGCCACCACCGACAGGTTCCGGCTGGCGGCAACGGAGTTGGCCACGGCCGCCCCCGCGACACTGGAGGCGCCGGTGTTGGTGCCGGCGAAGGTCCTCGCGGCGGCCGCGGCACGGGTGGCCAAGCGCGAGGGCGCGGTGAGTGTGTACGTCGACGGCGGGAACGTGCGCGTCAGCGGCCCCGACAGTGACGTCGTGGTCCGGGCGCTGGATTGCCAGTTCCCGCGGTGGCGCAACCTGCTGCCGGGTGCTGGTGATGACCGGATGCGCGCGCGGATCGCCGCGCCGGATCTCGCGCGCCGGCTCAAGAAACTGTCGGTGTTCTCGGTGCGGGTCACGATGGCGACCGACACCGTGCGGGTGGAGGCCGGCGACCTCGAGACCGGACAGGTCTCGACGACCTTCGACGTGGCCGCCCACGACGTCGACGACCGCGTGGTCGGGATGGTCGCCGGCTACAACCCGGAATACCTGGCATCGCTGCTGGCGTGCGCCCCGGGCGAGGTCGAACTGACGTGGTCGCCGACCGCGCCGACGTCGCGGCCGATGACCATCGAGTTCGATCGGGTGCGTCATCTGTTGATGCCGGTCCGGTTGCCCGGCGCCGAGCCCGGCGCTGCCGCCGCGTAACCCACCCAGCGGGACAGGCGCCGGCACCCACCGATCGGGGTGCCGGCGCCGAGCCGTCCCGGCAGGCCCGACCGGCTGTACCGGGCGGACCCCGGTATGAGGTCGGCCCGGTGTATTGCGTTGTGGCGGTGCTGGATTGTTGTCGGTGGGTGCCGTTAGTGTGTGGGTTAGTTCCGGTGAGACATAAGGGTCTGGGCCGGACACCTAAACCGAGAGGGGTCGTCATGACGAGGACTGCGGATGTGTCGGGTGTGCGGATCGATACCGAGGGCGCGGTGTCACAGGTGATCGCCGAGGGCGGCGACACGCTGAGCATGTTGCAGGCCGGGGTGGGCGGGTACGTCGATGTGGTGCGCCTGCCCGGCGGCATCGATATGTGGGTCGGTGATGAGGCCGCTTACACCCAACCCGTCAATGCGTGGGCGTCGGTGCTCAACGGGATTCTGCACGGGCAGCCGGTGATCTGGGGGCCGGTGGTGTTCGCGTCGTCCACCGACGCGGGGGACACCGTCTCACTCAACGGTGAGCAGGTCGCGCGCCTGGCCGCGTGGTTCGCCGATGAGGTCGAGGCTCCCGACGTCGCTGCCGCGATCACCGGTCTGGGCGGTGTCGAGACCCCGGCGGGGGTGCAGTGATGCCCGCCTCTACCGCGCCCGCTGTGTCCGCCCCTGCCGCGACTTCGGCGTGTGTGTGCTGGCGGGTAGGCACGGTCCCGCACGCGGGGCACTGCTGTTTCGACGGGCCCGCCGAGGCATACCAGGACGACGCCGTACTGCCCCCGTGCGGGCACTGGCACCCCGCCCTAACGCTGGCCGACATCACCGGGCAGCACAGCATCACAGACCACCCGGCGAGACATCAGGGTCTCACCGGGGCACATGGAGGGAAAGTCGCATGACGACAATGGAAGTCAGCCACGGACTCAACGGGCACGCTGCTGAGCAGGTGTGGCCGTCGATCGGTGAGGGTGTGTTGAATCTGCCGAACCCGATCACCGACGCGGGGGCGTGGGTGCCCGCCGAGGACGTGCGGCGGGTCGAGGCCGAGGTCGAGCGTCTGCGGGAAGAGTTGCGCCGGGCCGAGCTGGACCGGGACACCGCCCGTGAAGAGGCGTCGTGCCTGGCGAGAGAGGACCGGGCGCGCAACGAGGCGGCCTGCGAGTGGGCCGACGAGAACGATCTGTGCAGCCAGTTTGAGCAGTTCTGCGATCAATTCGGCTGGCAGGGTCGCGTCGACGATCTCGAGGTCACGGTCGACGTGACGGTGCAGGTGTCGGTGCTGGCGTCTGATGTCCCGCGCAACGAGCAGGAGAGCTATTGCCTGGAGCAACGCATCGACGATGACGCGATCCGGGAGAAGCTGAGCGAGGGCGCGTTCTCGCTCACATCGACGTCGATCAGCGATTGGGACCGGGTCTAGCGGCCCGCTGAGAGCCACCGTGGCGGGGCAGGTGAGCGCCCAACTCGGCTACCCCGCCACGGTGCCCGGTCCAGACTCCCAGACACCGACAGGCAGAAGGGGAGGGAGGGTGCATGGTTGGGGGTCCCCTCCCTCCCCTGTGCGAGCGCTCTCTCGTTGGGTGTGGCAACAGAGCAACGCGACGGTAACGATAGCAAACCGCCGATCCGCTGACATGACCGGCGCGCGCCGGCCTTTTTTGGTTGCATGTGCAATGAACGGTCGTGGTGGTCTCAGATTCCCGTAGGGAATCGATTGTGTGGCAATGGGTTTCAATTCTGTTGTGCGGTAGTATGTTTCATATGGAGTCAGAGAGCGCCCGCAGGGCGGTCGGTGGGTGTGGGTGCAGGGTCGGCCGCAGGCCGACACGGCAGGGTCCAGGCCCGTTGCATGGCAGGAGTCGTGATAGACTGAGCGACATGAAACACGTTGCACCACAACCACCTTGCCGGTGTTGTGGCCATGG
>NZ_JBGCVZ010000001.1:0-65680 GCF_041103195.1 Gordonia sp. ABKF26 | reverse complement strand
CACGGGCGCAAGCGCCCCGTCGGGGGTACGGGCGCGCAAGCGCGCCCGAGGGGGCGCCGCAAGCGGCGCCGTGGTGGCGTGCGTTTCGGCGTCCCGCTCCCCATCGGCCTACGGCCGATTGGGTGGAAGGTGGCTGTGGTGCACCGTGTTTCATGTCGCCCAGTCTATCACGACTCCCGTCAGGCAACGGGCCTGGACCCTGCCGTGTCGGCCTGCGGCCGACCCTGCACCCACACCCGCCGACCGCCCTGCGGGCGCTCTCTAACTCCATATGAAAAATGCTACCGCACAACAGAATTAAAACCCATTGCTACACAACCGATTCCCTACGGGAATCTGAGACAACCGTGACCGTTCATTGCAGATGCAACCAAAAAGGCCGGCACGGCCCGTCATGTCAGCGGATCGGAGGTTTGCTATTCGTTACCGTCGTGTTGCTCTGAGTTGCCACCACCCAACGAGAGAGTGGACGCTACTCACAGGGGAGGGAGAGGACCCCCAACCATGCACCCCTCCCTCCCCTTCTGCCTGTCGGTGTCTGGGAGTCTGAACCGGGCACCGTGGCGGGGTAGGCGCTCACCTGCCCCGCCACGGTGGCTGTCAGCGAGCCGCTAAGTCCGGTACCAATCGCTGACCGAGGTCGACGTCAGCGAGAACGCGCCTTCGCTCAGCCTCTCTCGGATCGCGTCATCGTCGATGCGTTGCTCCAGGCAATAGCTCTCCTGCTCATTGCGGGGGACATCAGAGACCAGCACCGACACCTGCACCGTCACGTCGACGGTGACCTCGAGATCGTCGACGCGGCCCTGCCAGCCGAATTGATCGCAGAATTGCTCGAACTGGCTGCACAGATCGTTCTCGTCGGCCCATTCACACGCCGCCTCATTGCGCGCCCGGTCTTCCCTCGCGAGGGTCGACGCCTCTTCTCGGGCGGTGTCCCGGTCCAGCTCGGCCCGGCGCAACTCGTCGCGCAGACGCTCGACCTCGGCCTCGATCCGGCGCACATCGTCGGCGGGCACCCATGCCCCGGCGTCGGTGATCGGGTTCGGCAGATGCAACACGCCCTCACCGATCGACGGCCACACCTGCTCGGCGGCGTTCCCGTTGTGTCCGTGGCTGACTTCCATTGTCGTCATGCGACTTTCCTTCCCATGTCCCCGGCAGACCGTGTGTCTCGCCGGGTGGTCGTGGTCTCGCCGGTCACGTCGGTGACCGGCAGAACGGGGTGCCAGTGCCCGCACGGGGGCAGTACGGCGTCGCCCCGGTAGGCCTCGGCGGGCCCGTCGAAACAGCAGTGCCCCGCGTGGGGCACCGTGCCCACCCGCCAGCACACACACGCCGACGTCCCAGCAGGGGCGGGCACAGCGGGCGCGGGCATCACTGCACCCCCGCCGGGGTTTCCACGCCGCCCAGACCGGTGATCGCGGCAGCGACGTCGGGAGCCTCGACCTCGTCGGCGAACCACGCCGCCAGCCGCGCGACCTGCTCACCGCTGAGTGAGACGGTCTCGCCGTCCTCGGTCGACGACGCGAACACCACCGGCCCCCAGATCACCGGCTGACCGTCCAGAATCCCGTTGAGCACCGACGCCCACGCGTTGACGGGCTGGGTGTAGGCGGCCTCGTCACCGACCCACATGTCGATGCCGCCGGGCAGGCGCACCACATCGACGTACCCGCCGACCCCGGCCTGCAACATGCTCAGGGTGTCCCCACCCTCGGCGGTCACCTGCGACACCGCGCCCTCGGTATCGATCCGCACACCCGCTACATCGGCAGTCTTAGCCATGACGGCCCCTCTCGGTAGGTGTCCGGCCCAGACCGTGTGTCTCACCGGAACTAACCCACACACTAACCGCACCCACCGACAACAATCCAACACCGCCACAACGCAATACACCGGGCCGACCTCATACCGGGGTCGGCCCGGTACAGCCCTGCGGGCCTGCCGGTACGGCGCGGCGCCGGCACCCCGATCGGTGGGTGTCGGCGCCGGACCACCGGGGTGGGTTACGCCGCGGCCGCGCCGGGTTCGGCGCCGGGCAACCGAACTGGCATCAGCAGATGCCGCACGCCGTCGAACTCGATGGTCATCGGCCGCGACGTCGGCGCAGTCGGTGACCACGTCAGCTCGACCTCACCCGGGGCGCACGCCAGCAGCGACGCCAGGTATTCCGGGTTGTAGCCGGCCACCACCCCGACCACGCGGTCGTCGACGTCGTGAGCGGCCACGTCGAAGGTCGTCGAGACCTGTCCGGTCTCGAGGTCGCCGGCCTCCACCCGCACACTGTCGGCCGCCATCGTGATCCGCACCGAGAACACCACCGACAGTTTCTTGAGCCGGCGCGCGAGATCCGGCGCGGCGATCCGCGCGCGCATCCGGTCATCGCCAGCGCCCGGGAGCAGGTTGCGCCACCGCGGGAACTGGGCATCGATCAGCCGAACCACGACGTCACTGTCCGGGCCGCTGATCCGGGCATGCCCGCCGTCGACGTACACACTCACCGACCCGTCGCGCTTGGCCACCCGCGCCGCAGCCGCGGCCAGTACCTTCACCGGCACCAACACCGGCGCCTCCAGCGTCACGGGGGCGGCCGTGGCCAACTCCGTTGCCGCCAGCCGGAACCGGTCGGTGGTCGCCAGCGACACCACCCCGGCGTCGTCGGCGTCGATGTGCACACCGGTCAGCATCGGCAGCGTCACGTCATCCCCGGCCGCCGGCGCCACCGCACCCACCGCCGTGGCGAACACCGCGGTATCGGCCACCAGCACCGCCGTCCCGCCGACCGTGGGCATCACCGGCACGTCCTCACCCTTGGCGAACACCGCCACCGACGACCGCCCGTCGGGGCCGGCCACCACCAACCGGTCCCCGTCGCGCTCGAGCTCCACCACCCCGCGCCCCGCGGCTTTGACCGCGGCGGCGAGTTCGGGGAAGTCCACCGTGGTCGCTTCCAGACCACCGAAGACCTGCGCGCGCACCACCACCCCGGCGTCGTAGTTGTAGTGGGTCAGCGTGCCCACCCCGCCGAGCGCGGCGATCGTCACCGTCCGCAACGGCGCCAACACACCGCGGCGCGCCGACAGCCCGGTCACGCGCTTCACATAGGCCAGATCCGCGGCCAACGAACGTCCATCCCACTGCGCAACAGTCATGACACTGTCCTCTCAAGGAAATCCGGCCCAGACCGTGTGTCTCACCGGAACTAACCCACACACTAACCGCACCCACCGACAACAATCCAGCACCGCCACAACGCAATACACCGGGCCGACCTCATACCGGGGTCCGCCCGGTACCGCACTTCTCGACCTGCGATTTTGGGGGAGGCGACACTCTGTCACCTCCCCCAAAATCGCTTCAAAGTCCGCGCTAGTCGGTGGGCGGCCACCCGGCGGGGACCTGGGCGCGTAGCGCCGAGTCGATCGCCGCGCGCACGTCGCCGCGATCGGCCCAGTACTCACCGTCGAGGTAGCGGAAGATGCGTCGTGGGCAGTTGCCGACAACCTCGAACATCACATCGTTGATGGCATCGAGGTCGTTGTCGGCACCCAGGTAGCAGCGCTCCCCGTCGGCCAGCGCGAGTGTTTCGATCGCCGAGCACTCTTCGATGTCGACATGGATCGCTACCCACCCGTTGCTGCACATCACCTCATACAAGGTGCGCAACGCCGCCAACTCGGTATGGCGCTCAACGAGATTGCGCACCGTCAGATGCGAGGCCAGCGCCGCCCGCGCCCGCTCCCCCGCGTCGCTGAACACCACCGGGCACGCCGCCTGCTCATGTTCGATGATCACTGCGACTCACCTGCCCGCGTCACCTGGTAGTCCAGCGCGTCGGCGAGCATCACCATCAGTTCCTCACCGGACGGCAACGGCTGCCCGGCCATGCGATTGGTGACCGTGTCGCACACCGCATCATCCTGTCCACACTGGCATTCGACGTTGGACGGGTAGGTGTCGTGGGTCGAATCCAACGCGCAGCCGTCGATGGTGAGCGGGTCGATGACCCACCGGTCCTGCGAGGGGTGGCGCATCAGGTACACCGACACCGCTTCTTCGATGTAGTGCGCGCCCGGGTCCTCGCCGTCGCGGCGCGGGTACTTCGCATCAGCCACGACGCACCCCTTCAGCGGCGTCGCGCACCCGTTTGAGGTAGTCGACCTCGTCCATCTCCAGGGCCGTCAGCAGCCCGGTATCGCACGTCTCCGACGCCGCACTGATCTGCCCCGCCAACCGCTGATGATCGGCCAGCGCCTCATTGAGGCGCAGCCAGGCCATGTCCTGGCCGTCTGCGCTGTCGGTGGCCGACTCGTCGACCGATCGCCAGAACTCGGTAGCGCCCTCGGCCCAGTCGGTGAACGTCGGCACCGACGACGGCGCGATATCGACGAGATACGCCGCGACCCACTCGATGGTCTCGCTGGTCCAGTCACCCTGCGCGCCGAGGGTGACCATCATGCCCGCGCAGGCGAGCTGCGCGGCCCGGGCCGGGATCTGATCAGCGATCTCGCCCGCCGTCACCGTTGGCGGGGCGTCAGGGTCGTCGATCACTGCCAGGCTGCTCTGCGCCTCGGTGGGGGCCTCGGGGAACGCCTCGGCCTCACGCTCACATACGACGACATCACCACCCCGACTGCCTTCCTCGACGTTGTGCCCGGTGGCGACGTCCTGCGCGCGATCGGCATCGGCAGCCCGGACGCGGTAGCGGGTCGTGGTCGTCTCGGTGACCTCGACGGTGAACACCGGCAGCGCCTGGAAGGTCTCGGGGGCGCTCATGCGGCGGCCTCGCCGTCGGTGCTGGCCGGGTTGGTGTCGGCGTAGACACACGCGACCTCGACGCCGTGATGCTGTCCGCAGCACCCGGTGACCTCCAGGACCCGGTCGGGGCGGCTGATGTGGCGGCGCGCATAGGTTTCGGCCTCGTCCAGGGCGTCGGCGCTGATCGCCTCGTAATGGGCGCGCATGTCGGTGACGCCGTCGACCTCGGGCAGCCCGGCGGCATCCCACATCCGCGCGTACAGCCCGAACCCGTCATGGCTCAGCGGCGCCCGCAGGCTCGCTTCCCGCAACCCCAAGCACACCTCGACCGCCGTACCGGGGCGGGTGTCCTGCTCTTGGCCGACCCGATCGAGTAGTTCCCGGGCATAGGCCCGGTACACCGGTTCCACACTCAACCGCTCCAGCAACTCGACCGGCGGCCGGATCAGCGAGAACGAATGGAACAGCGCATCTGCGCGAGCGGGCCAGCGCCGCTGCGCCGCCGCGATCTCATCCTCGGCCCACTCGATCGAGGCAAACACATCCGCCAACGAATCACGGACCTCTGCGAACAACTCGGCAACATCCATCGCCACAAACACCCCTTCGGGAATCGCCCGGCAGACCGTGTGTCTCACCGGAACTGACCCACACAATAGCGGCCCCCACCGACAACAAACCAGCACCGCCACAACGCAATACACCGGGCCGACCTCATACCGGGGTCCGCCCGGTACGGCCGGGCGCCGGCACCCTTTCTGAGTGCCGGCGCCCCCGGGCAGTGGGAGGCCCGTCGGACAGAACGGTCAGGCGGGCAGGGCGGCCACCGCGTCGACCTCCACCGGGGCGCCGAGCAGGGCGAGCATGTCGGCGCTGGTCTGGAGCATCGGCCACAGCACACTCGGGTGGGCGCCTGCCCGCAGCGCCTCATCGAGCAGCCGCGCCAATGCCCAATCTGGATCCGCGGCGAGTGCGTGATCCAGTGCGATACCGCTCATCGCGCCCTCACCGGCGACGTAGTACAGGTGCGCGAGCATCGTCGCCGCACTCGCCCGTACGGTGCCGATGGAGTGGCGGGCGATGTGCTGCCACAGATTCGCCGCGGTGTGGCGGTGCGCGGTCGTGCCCGCCAGCGCCAGCAACGCATCGCGAATGTCGAGGTCGCACAACGCGCGCCCGACCGCGGCAGCCGACGCACAGTCCACCGGGCCGTCCAGCGCGCCCATCACCGTGGCGACCGCCGCGACCGGATCGGTCTCGGTGTGGCCGTGGGCGTCGAACTCGTAGCCGCCACACGCGCAGCCGTCCGCAGTGAGGTCGGCACCGACCCGGTCGCGGCTGGCGGCCACCGTGCGGCCCTGCTCGACCGCGGCGCGGGTGGCCGTCGGCGAGGTGAACGGATCACCGAGCACCTCATCGGAGTCCGCGCCGCCACTGGCCTGCTCGCCCCACACCGTGCACCACCGCTGGCCTTCGGTCATCGTCTCGACCACATAGCCCGCGTGCAGCCCGCCGCACCCGGCGAGGATGTCGTGTATCCGGTGCGCGAACTCCCGGTGCGCGGCGTCGCCGCGGCACAGCCGGTCATCCACGATCACCGCGGCCACCGTGGTCACGCCGTAGCTGGCGATGATCGCCGCCAGGTCCCGCAGCGTCGCATACATGTGCTCGTGCGCGCTGCCATCGGCGCGCCGCGCGAAGTCGTGACGCATCGTCGCCACCACACGCTCACCGTCCTCGGTGAACGCCAGGATCACCAGCGAGCGGTGCGGCACGAAACCCAGCAGACCCGGCACCGCCGTCAGCACCGCTGCAACCGACTGCGGCACTCGACTCGACATGCACTCACCCATCGAAATCACTCCCTCGAATCAGTCCGGCCCAGACCGTGTGTCTCACCGGAACTAACCCGCACACTACCCATGCGCACCGACAGTTTCCTGCTGTGCCACAAGGCAATACATCGGGCCTACCTCATACCGGGGTCGGCCCGGTATGCCGGGCGCAGGTGGTCGTCGGTCCCGACCAACCCGCACCCGGCCTGGGGGCGTGCGATCAGAGATTCAGCGGCACGTCTCCTGTCGGGTCGTCGCGCTCGCGGTCGGTGCGTAGGTCGATCACATCGGTGTGGACCACGCTGGTGTAGTCACGGCCCAACTGGCGCAGCGCGGTCACCAACGACACGTGGGCTTCCTGCGCAGTGTCGAACGCGATCGGCCACCCACCGTCCTCGGTGAACGCCGGCGCCCCGTCAATCACCGCGTAGTAGCCGTTGTCGCCGTACTCGATCCAGCCACCCAGCCGCCCGATCGGGTTCCGCCTGGCCCAGTCCTGCATCACCTGGCTGTACTGGCCCAGCTCCAGCTGCCACCCATGCCGTGCCGGGTGCGGCCGGATGCTCAACGCCCCGTAGTAAGCGCCGTCGATGACCAGATACACGTAGGTCTCGAAGCCGTCGAGGGCCAGGCACAGCCTCTGATCGTCTTCGCCGTCGCTGGACAGTTCCAGCACGGCGTGTGCGGGCGTCCGTGGCTGTTGTGGTGTCGTAGTCACTCGACTGTCCCCTTTCAGCAGATCCGGAATCCGCCGCAGGCGGCGAGGAACTCGGCGAACTCGGCCACGTTCTCGGCGCTGAACGGATAACTCGCATCCATCGGTGGGTGAGTTCCGACGCCGTTGCACGCGTTGCAGCCGCCCCGCCCGGTCTCTGGGTCACGCGGACGGTCCAGACCCATCTGCACCCCGACCTCATCGGTACGTACCCCGGTGCCCGCACACCACCGGCATGTCTCATCCGGCAACGCTGCCAGGCGGGCAGTGTGGGCCTGTTCGTACTCGGCCACCGCCCCCGAAGCCAGGTCGGCCCGCAACCGCGCCGCCAGCTCGATTGAGGTCTGTTCGTCGAGGCCGTCACCGTCGTTGGACTGCCAGAACTCACACCCCGCAGCCAGCTCGGGATACCGCTCACACACGAAGTCCGCCAACGGCCGCCACCACCACACGTTGTTGCGGAAGTACTCACCCACCGGCGCGCTCGGCGCCCGACCAAACACATCCATCCCCATGCGGGACTCCCTCAATGTTGCCCGACAGCCCTGCTGGCTCATCGGAACTAACCCACACACTAGACCACCCTGCCGACACGAAACATGTTCCTGCACAACCCAATAACCGGCCTAACCTCATACCGGGGCCGCCCCGGTATGTCAGCTGTACTGCTTGAGTCGCGGCAGTGCTTCGACGAGCCGGGTGTAGATATCGGGCCAACCGGCGGCGAGACGGGCGATGTGACCGTTGTCCAGGCGAGAGGGGTCGATCATGGCGTTGACCCGGGCAGTGTGGGTGTCAGCGCCCAGGGACGCGAGTTTGGCGTAGAGCGGGTTCAGCGGGATGTTGCGGGCGGCGCTGTACTGCCACACCTGCTCGGTGCTCCAGTTCCAGATCGGCCCGAAGCTGGTGGTGCCGTCGCCGCGGCGCACCATCCCTTGAGGACTGTCGTCGCCGTTGCGGGCGGCCTGGGTGCGGTAGAGGTGGCGGCGGCCGACGGATTCGTCGGCGCGCACACCCCACAGGTTTGCCGGCCCGAACACCGCGCGCGCCCGGTCAGCGGGGTCGGTGATCATCGCCTGGCGCATGTCGACCTCGAGGTGCCGCGTCGGTGCTGTGGGGTCGAAGTCACCGGCCGCGATGAGCAGGGTCAGCAGGTCGGGTTCAGTCGGCACCACGTGCACGTCCAGACTCCACGCGGCGGCGAGATCGGCCAGGTAGGCGCGGGTTTCGGGGAAGTCCAAACCACAGTCGTAGAACACCACCGGCACTTCTGGGTCGACGCGGCGGGCCAGATCAACCACGACGGTGCTGTCTTTGCCGCCCGACCAGGCCACCCACATCCCGCCGTGGTCGTCGCGGTAGTCGGCGATCTGGGCGAGCACCGTGGCCGGGTCGAGGCGCCGGCCGCGCACCGCACGCAGTGTCGTGAGGTTCAGACCTGGGTCAGGGGCATCGAGCATCGGCATTGCTGCCCCTGCGTCACCGCGTGCGGTGGCCGGAGGTGGTGGTTGGCACTTCGCGGGTTTCGTTATCGGCGGTGGGATCGCCGGGCTCGACCGAACGGAAGGTGTTGATGCCGAAGCGGATGTCGTCGTGGACACGGATCGGGTCGACCCAACGGCCACGGCCGCCGGTCTCCCCTTTCTTCTTCCGCGGCGGAATCGGCGGAAGGTCTTTGGGTGGGCGGGTAGCAGACATGTCTAAGGCTCCTTGGTCTCTCGGGCCGCTGCGCGCGCGGCAGCGGCGGCTCTGCGGTCGGAAAACAGCCGGCGGCCGGTGACCGGTGGTTGGTAGTCGGGATCGCGCGGGGTGTCGCGCAACTGCACCACCAGGGTGGAATCGTGACCACCGGGGCGGGCGTAGTCGGCGTGCTCATCTATGCCGGCCACCCTCATTCCCAGGCCTCGGGGCAGCAGATGGCTGGTGTCATCGACGCTGTCCGACCGGCCGAGATACATGCCACGGGAGGTTTCGATCTCCAACACCACCGTCGACGCACCTGAGCCCTCAGCGCGGCGGCGTTCAGCCACCGCGGCGGCCTCATGCAAGGTGTGGGTGGCCATCGTGTACTGGTCGAAAGAGATCCGCGCCCCAGGCTGCAATGTCGCCGGCACATCACGCCTGCGGGTCACCGGAGTGTCGGTAGGCAACTCGACGACCGCGTACACCACATGCCCACGCCCACTGTCGCGTTCGTAGCTCTGAATCAACCGGTCCAGGCGCTGCACCGACCGACGATCCCGCTCGTCGAGCTCCTGGGCGTCACCCGTTGCTCCCCGTAAAGACGAGTTCAGATGCCGCCACCGTGCAGGATCTCCGGTGGCCCACTGCAACTCCTTCACCTGCGTGCGGGCCGCGCCTTCCAGCACTCGCCGCTTGGCCGCCGAACGGTCCTTGCGTTGTCGTGACGAAAGGTCACCGCGAAATTCCCCTCGGGCGGGCAGCTGCCGGCGTTTGCGGTTGTCGTCGACCGCCGAGGTGTCCCGAGGGAACGCGCGATCGCGATCGCGGGCCGCGCGGTTGCGGGAAGTGTCGTCCTCGAGAACCCGGTCGGCCAACTCGGCGCCGATGCGGGTCTGTTCCATCGCGTCGTAGAACTTCTCGGCCACCAGCCCGGCGGACTTGATCGCCGCATCGTCGACAGGCCCGGCCTCGAGGTCGATCACCCCATGCCCGGTGTAAGCCGTTCGCGTGGAACTCATGATGTTCAGCCTGGCAGAAACACCAGTCGCGCGCCGTCAACCGCAGCAGCGGCGCGTGCCGCGCACACCTGGTGGGTGGGCAACGGTAGCTGCTCACGCGCCGGCCACTGCCTCTCCATCTGCTCCTCGGTCGCGCATACCCACACGATCGGGTCGTCGACGTCGACGTCGTCGGCGAGTTCGTCGATGTGCGCTCTCACAGCTTCGGTGATCTCACGCAGCTCGGCCAGCACCCCCGGAGGTGTTGGCCGGGCGCCGCTCAGCCAGTACTGGGCCAAGCGCCGGGGCACGTCGAACCACTTGTGCACCTGGCCAAGTCCCATACCGCAGGCGGCCGTCACACACACCGTCCAGCCATCACGGGCCTCGCCGTCGGCCTCTCGTACCACCACACGGGTGTCGGGGACAGCGATCGCCGCGCGGCCGGCGCACACCCGGTGCACACTGGCCAAACTCATCCGTCCCGCAGTCGCGGCGACGACGTCGAGGTCCCCGGCGAACGTCTCGATCTGGCCTGTCTGGGAGGCGTGCTCGATCAGTCGGACCGTTTCCGCGGCCGCGGCCGCGGTGAGCTCCTCGAGCAGCTCGGCGACGCCGGCAGCGATCGGGGCCCGCCGTTCCTCCCAGGCGGCCACTGCGCCGGCATCGAGGTCCAGCAGCCGTTCGACCTCGATCTCGCGCACCCCGACCGACAGTCGGACACACCGCACTTGTGCGGCATCAACATCGTGAATTGTCATCAGCGCCATCCTCGCGCATCTCCTCAGAATCGTCGGGGCAGACCTGCTGTCTCGCCCTCACCGCCACTGTAGCCTGCTGGTCACCGCGCGGGAACCAGCTTTCGCATTCGCCCCAGATGGGCATAGGTCCGGTCTACTGCGATAGCCCAGAAGTCCTCGTCGCACCCCGTTGGTATCGGGAACTGTTCTCTTGGCCCGCCGATGACCTCGACGCCGAATGTGGCCTGGGCGGCGTACCGCAGCCACAGGCCGTGTCCTCTTCTCACCAGCCCTTGTTGAGTGATGACCCAATCGTCGTTGAGCCATTCCCACACGGGCCCTTCGAACCACGTCTCCTCGCCGGTCCAGGACCGCCTGAGCTGCCGTAACGCCGTCTCCACGTTGACGAACATCGGCTCACCCACGACCTCGGCCGCCAGCCCCGCTGTCCGCATCGCCCGGACGAGATCTGCGAGTATGTCTGCGGTCGCCTGACCCTCCCATTCGACCCGCTGCGTCTCGGCGAGGCTGCCACTCGAGACACCGCGACCAAGGACCGTCAGGCCGATTAAGCCGACCCCGGCCTCACCAGAACCCCAATCGAACGTGACACGCTCCGCGCGCGTCGGGGAGTTCAATGGGACCGTGAGCCTCTGCGAGGGGACAAGTCCTGTTTCGGTGAGCGTGTCGAGTGCGCTCGCCACGTCTTGAAACCCCACAGTCCCCAACTCAGACGCGTTGGCCAGATTGTCTAACGCCTGGGTGCGTTCGGCATCGTGATCGGCAAGCGCTTCGGTCAGCTGATCGTCGAGGCGTTGTTCCATCTTGGTGACACGGTCGGCGACCTCGGCAACGTCGGTGTGCACCTGTTTGGCGACCGTTTGCGCAGCTGTTTCCGCGCTCTGCCGGGCGATCTCGCCTGTTCTGCGGGCGATCTCTCGCTCTACGACGGGCACGAACAGTGCAAGCCCCAGCGTTGTGCCCGCACCGATCAGCAAGCTCGACAACGATGACTGCCAACTCGGAAAAGTGTTACTCCGCAAGCCATACAGGACGAACGGGGCCGCGACGAACGCCACGACGATCGCAAAAATGATGCCGTAGTACCACCACTTTCGAGAACCATCTCGTTTCGGATCACCAGCTTGTCCGGTATCGGCCACGCGCTCTCCCCCTCCTATGCTGAGTCGATCAGCAGGCCTGGTCTGTGTTATCGGACCACATCATGTCCTCGTGCCGCATGGACTCTCGGCCCACCTCAGATGATGCGCTCGCCCCCCGACACATCACCGCTGCGCCTCGTCGGGTACCGGTAGGTACGCCGCGATCGCGTGGCGGCTGGGGTGAGCGTACGGGGCGCGGACCGCGGTCCGGGAACGGCCACCGTGGGCGATGTCGGGGTGGTCGGCGACGCACGGCATCGGCACGCTGCGGCCCAGGACGCCGGGGTGGTGTTCGTGGCCGGCCGACCAGACGTCGTCGCCCGATGTGGCCTCGACAGTCCACGAGCTGACGCGGCCTTCGCCGCTGGTGCGGTACTTACCGATCTCGGTGACCTCGGCGAGCAGCTCGGCGATCTTCTCGGGGTCGCCGACCGCCCGCCAGGTCGCCGTCGGTGTCACGGTAGCGACAGCGGGGATCAGGCGTTTGCGGTAGTGCCCCCGCGTATCGGAGACCGTGGAGGGCACCAAGGGCGAGAGGCGTTGCAGATCAGCGTGATCGGTGCGGCTCGACCTCATACGTGGCTCCGGTTGTGGCGTGGCCGGGGTGGTGTGGGCGAAGGTGCACATCCAGTGCCATGGCTGCCCTGCCTCGCAGCGCGCTAGGGGCAGCTCCAGGTCCTCCGGCACGCCCAGGGGGTCGTAGGTGAGTAGCACACCACGCGCGGCGGCCGCGGCTTTGCGGCGGTGCCAGAGCACCGAGGCCAGCAGGCCGTCGAGGCTGATGCCCCACGGGGTGCCGAAACACACCCCGTGCGGCAGGTCGGCGGTCACCCGTAGCGGCACCATTCCGGTCTCACTCGTGGTGGTCATGTGCCCGGGGGGCCGGGAGCGGCGGGCCGAGAGTTGGTCACGTTGGCACGTAGACGCCGATTGGGGTTGAAGAGTGCGTGTGCGGGCATCGGCATCAGGTGAGGGTGTTGAGGGCGGCGATCGAGGCATCACGGCCGGCGGCGACGATGGCCCGCCATTCGACGTCGTTAGGAGCTGTCCCGGCGGTGATGGTTGGGGTGAGGGTGGCGTGGATGCGGCCGTGGCCGGCGGCGGTGCGGCCGCCGAGGTGGCCGTGGGCGGCGAAGTGCTCGAGGATGTCGGCCAGCAGTGCGTATTCCACCGGTGTGGCGTGGGTGAGGCGGATCTGCCCGGACAGGCGGGTGCCGGCGATGAGAGTTTCGGTGTCGAGGCGGATCGGGCTGAACCCCTCGCCGGTCTCCCCGTCGACGGTGGGGCCGGTGTCGGACAGGTCGTTGCTGTGGCTGGTGGATTCCTGGCCGAGGACGGTGTGCACCGACGCCGGTATCGGAGCATCCGGTGGTGCGGTAGGGAGTAGGTGCAGGGTGTCAGCGGTGACCGGAACGACCTTGGACACCACCAGTTTCCCGGACATGACCCGCGCGTTCGCCGCACCGCCGAACAACCCGATCAACGGCACCAGCGTCTTCAACTCGCGCTCTTGTTCGGGGGTCATCTCACGGGTCGATTTGCGCAGGAACCCGCCGTTACGCAGCAGGTGCGCGGCCGCCGGGGTTAGCTGGCCCTCATAGTCGAGAACTTCGGCGAGCAGCGTTTCGCCGGTGCGACGCAGGATGCCGCGCCAGGCGTTGCCGGAGATGATCGGCACCACCGCCACCTCCCCCGTCGGGGTCAGGACTTTCTCGCGCCGGAACAGGCTCTGGATCGAGGTGGCGTTGCGGGTGTCGTCGCGGTGCACGATCGACGTCGTGGCGGTGATGTCGACATCGAACACCGCGCTGATCAACGGCTCCCCCATCACTTCTCCCCTGCCCGTGCGGATTCGGCGGCTGCGCGGCGATTGTCTGCGACGGTTTCGGCGATGATTCGGACCCGCAGGATCAGGGCGGGTAGCTGGTCGCGGAGCAGGGTGAGAACCGGCGCCGACGGCTCGGTAAGTAGCTGGGCAACCTCGAGGCGCCGCGCCCGGTCGGTGACCGTGATGGGTAGTGCCTGTGCCAGCAGAGACCACCAGGTGGCCAGGCTGTCGGCGCGGTAGGTCGCCGCCCGCACCCGCGCCGGGAGCAGCTCGTCCCAATACCGGTGACGGTGATCGCCGATCCAGGAGTCCCAATCCAGGTCGTAATGCACCAGCAGCAGCAACCGTTCGGCGCAGATCGCGGCCGGCTCGGTCAGCGCCGGCAGTTCCGGGACCGCGGCCCGCCATCGCATGGACGGCGGCCTCGACCCCTCGTCGGTGGTGCTCACCCTGCCCGCCTCGTCGCCGTGGCCGGCGCCGTACCGCTCGGTGTGGACAGGGCGATCGCGGCGTCCCACCATGCACCGGGGTGGGTGCGCCACACCGTCAGCGCGTCCCAGGCGGTAAGCAGCTGGGGCCACTGGTCGGCCGGCAGGGCGCGTATCAGCGTCATCGGTGGGACGGGGTCGGTGAGCATGGCCGCGCGCACCCCGGGCAGGGTGCGTAGCCATCGCAGGTCGGTCAACAGCGCCACCGCGGCATCATCCCACCGGATGGCCGTGTCGTCGGTGCAGACATGCCCCCACCGTGCGGTTGGAAGGATGTGGCGGCGCCCGCGCACCGGCACCACTGCCATCCGGTCGACCGGTAGTGGGCCGGCGGCCAGCAACTCCCCCAGCTCGATGCGCTCAACGACGGTGCGGGTGGCGCGGTGCTGGTCGACGAGGTAGACGGTGCGGCGTAATTCGGCTGTGCTGTAGGCCCATCCGCACGCCGCGCACAGCGAGTCCCCGCCGTACACCCAGGATTCGGCGTCGGTGAACTTGCGGGAGACCACCGTCAGAGCGGCCACCAGCGGTAGGTCGGAGGCCCCGCAGCAGCAGCACCATCGCCCCGGGCCGGGCAGCTCGACGGTGGGTGGGGTCGGTCGGCCGGCGGTAATCCAGGCCGTGAACGCGGGAGACCCGGCAGCCGAGCGGGTCTGGGAACTTCTCGGCTGCCGGGCCTGTCGGGAACGCGATACTGCGGGCGAACCTGATATGTGAGAAGTACCGGCCATTCTAGTGAGGCGAGATGCGTAGCGCAGCAACTAACTCGCCGCAGTCCAGGCATCGTGGGGTGCCGCACCACCCGGTCACTGTCCCGTCCGCGGACAAGGTGACCGCGCCAGTATCGCGGTCAAGACCGGCGTCGCGGGGATCCAACTCGAACCACTCACCCCCACAGGTAGCGCACCTCAGGGGCCCGCCGGAACTCCGAGTGGCGTGGGTGGCCGCCCGGCGGGCGGTGAGGTCGACAACGTCAGCCATGGGCGATATCACCCATGACTGGTGCCCCGCTGATCACTGTTGGAGCCGCAGGCACTCTGATGTGCACGTGATGTCTCGTCCTCGGCGCGTGCGGCGAGGATCAGGTCCCAGCACTGCTGGTGTGCGGGTGCCAGTTCGGGATGGGCGGCGATGCGTTCCCATCGTGTACGCGTCCTGTCACTGCAAGCCTGATTGCGTGGCGAGCAGGTGCGGTGCATGTGGTCGACGGCCGTGGTGATCGCCTCCGCAGTCGCCGCCGGGTAGGAGGCCAGCTCAGCGGCGGTCAACGCCGTGGTGTAGACACCTCGGCGCCCCAGCGGCACAGAGGCGATCGCAGACAGAGCAACCCCGGCTCCGGTCGCGCACAACATCACTGTCAGGCAGTTCAGGTAGGTCATGACCGCGGAGTCCGGGGGCAAAGTGCCTCTTCTGAGGGGCACGTCGCCGGTGGTGATGATCAGCCACCCGTTCACGATCACCCCAGCCAGCAGCGGAACACCCAGCAGTGCCAGCGGCACCCCCATCAGCACCTCGGCGCATCGTGTTGCTTTCGCGTAGGCGTTGACCGCCCGGCCGCGGCGGGCGGGGTCGATCAGTATCACCGTCTTCCCTCGTGCCACGGCGCGCCGCTCACGCTCGGCCACCAGGAGTTCTTCTCGCTTGGCGGCGATGCGCGGTTCGCCGCTGCGCCAGAGATACACGGCGACGGCGACCGCCGCGGCGATAAGACCGGTCCCGACGGGAGACCTCTCGGCCCCGAAGGAGACATAGACGAACACACTGAGCGCGCCAACCGCGACCGCAACGATGGTGAGGGCGAGCCGTTTCCGCGCGTGTGGTGTGTCCGCAGGCGAGTACGCGCCTGCTGCTGTGGCTGTGGCTGTGGTCATCGTGGTTGGGCTTTCGTCATGTTCGTCGTTGGATGTGCGGTCATTCAGGTGACGGTGATGCCGGAGGACTCGATGTCGAGGTAGCCGTCGGTGTCAGGGTCGACGTCGCTGCCGTCGTCGTGGAGAGCGATCAGATGCACGGTGTTGGTGCGCTGGGTGAAGGTGAATGCGTCGGTCTCGCCGTACACGTCGTAGTGGCGGGCGGTGATGCGTACGTATCCCGCGCCGGTGGCGGTGTCGGTGAGTGTGCAGATCGCGGTGACGTGTGCCGGCTGCGGGCCGTCGAGGAGAATGTCGCCGACGGTCAGTTCGTCGGCGCGGCACTCCAGTGCGTCCAGTGACGCCGCGGTAGTCATCGGTGATCCTGCCAGCGCGGTGTGGGCGTGAGGGTCGTGCGCTGGTTGACCGACCGCAGAGCGCGGTCGGAGCCGACCAATCCGATGCCGACGGAGATGGCGATTGCCGCGACGAGCACCACGACCAGGGGTGCGATCGCATGCTGCCAGTGCACGGCACCGGTGGCGGTGTACACCGTTGCCATCGCGACGCCGGTGAGTAGTACCACCATCCACCGGTAGTAGGTGCGCGGTGGTTCGACAGTGGCCATCAAGCCCAGGAGTAGACCGGCCGCGGCGACGACCCCGGCCACCGACCAGCCGATCGCTTCACCAATGGGTAGCGGTAGACGGGACCAGACGCTGGCGGGGTCGATCTGGGCGAGTACGGAGTTGGCGCAGTACACCGTGAGCCAGACGGTGAGCGCGACCGCTACCGCGGTGACCGCGACGCCGGCGGCGAAGCTGGCCGGGTGGCCGACGAACAGACCGGGCCGTACCGGCGGTTCTGGTTCCGGCTCGTGGGTGAGCCATGGCGGGGTCGCCGGGGAGGCGCTGGCCGGGTATGGGGCGGGTTCGTCGAACGCAGCGGTCGGCGGCTGATGTCGGGTGGTCGGGTCCTGTTGTGGGAGTGCGGAGTAGGCGACCGGCCGAGACCCGGGACTGGGTTCGCGGGGTGAGGTGGTCATCGCTGGTGAACCTCCACGAGGGTGAGGATGCGGTCGGTGTTGTCCGGGTTCGTGATGTCGATGCCGGCAGCCTCGAGTTCGCGGGCCAGGCCGTCGAGGTCGACTTCGTGCCCGGCGGGCAGGTCGAGCAGTTCAGCCAGCACACTGCGATCAGTGGTGGTCATTTGGTTGTCGCCCTCCCATGGGGTCGCCGGTGTGGTGTGGGGTTGTGGGGCTCGGGTGGCTCCCGCCGCTCGTCCTGCGACGGGTGCACAGTGTGGGTCCGGTTGGCGGACGGGCCCGTTCTGACGTCGATGTCAGGGCGGCGCGGGAGCCACCCGAGCTTCCTCGTCTCCGTTCCGCGTCGACCTGGTTTGGGGGCAGACCTTGTCGCGGACCGGAGGGGTTTCTGTGGGGTTATGCCGACCAGGGGCTGATGGCCCACCATTGGCCGTTGCCGGCGCGGTAGCAGGTCCCGAACCGGGGACCGAACTTCTTGGCGCCGAAGCTGGTCAACCGGTTGGCGGTCGGGGCGCACTGCTCGGCGCTCGAATGTGGTCCGATCCCGAACGCGCGGTGACCGTCGACGGTGCCGATCGGGGTGACCGCAGCCGACGCGGGTGCGGCGGCGACGCCGAGGCCGGTGGCGATCGAACCGGCCAGCAGCGCTGCGGCCGCGGCGCGCCGCAACGGGGTGAGGGTGGTGTTCATGGGGTCTCCTCAGTGTCGTGAATTTCGTCTGTCCTGCTGGGGGTCAACAGGTTCGGTCCGCGACAGCTTGGTCGGCGGTGGTGATGGGCAGCTGGTAGTCCTCGGCGACACGCAGGTAGGTGGCGATGTAGGTGCAGGCGTAGGCGCGGTTGGGTGGCAGCCACTCGGCGATGCTCTTCGAGCCTTTGGCGCTGTTGGCCGAGCCATCGGCGGCGAGGAGGTTGGCGGGGTCGTTGGCGAAGCTGACCCGCTTGGCCAGCGGCCAGTCGTGGGCACCGGCATGCCAGGCCGCCTCGAGCGGGAACACGTGGTCGATCTCGATGTCGCTGCTGGTGGTTCCTTTACGGAACTGGAGGACTGCGCCGGTGTAGGGGTCGGGGTCCAGGACACCGGAGAGGACTGTGCAGCCGCGGGTTTTCGGGTCGAGCTGCACGGCGTCGAGTTGGGTCCGCAGAATGTCGTTACGGGTGTCACATCCGTTGTGCGACATCGCCGCATCCGAATCGTCAGTCCAGGCCGGGCCGAACACGCACGCTTTGCCTCTGCGGCAGGACCTTTCGTACCCGGGCCGTTCGGGAAGCCCCGACACCACCTGCACGCGGGCCAGGAGTTTCCTCACCTCATCAGCGGCGCCGTCAACTGTGCCCCGGGGTGTGCCGGTGACCGGTTGGACCGTGAGGGGTGTGGCATGCAATCCGGTCGTGTCATCGATCCACGAGGTGATCGTCTGTTTGGCGGCGTCGGTGGACTCTGTACGGATCATCCCGCCGGCCACCCCGAGACCTACAACGACGACCGCGCCCACGAGGAGCGCCACCAGACGGCGCACGATCATCATCGCGCCACCACCACCGGTCGCAGGAGTTGGTGTCGCAGCACGGCCTGTGTGGCGGCCAGGGCGCACATCACGACGACGGTGCCGATGTAGAGCGCCGGCGACACCACCACGAGGGCGTTGGCCCACACCGCAAGGGTGACCAGCCACACCGTGGACGGGCGCAGTAGCTGGTGCCTATTCCAGCCCACAGCAACGACGAACAGCGCCGCCACCGCTGCGCCGACACCGATCAGCACCAACGCGATGGCGCTGTCCAAGGGCTGGGTCCACGACACCGCGGCGAACCCGACCAGCCCGGCAGCGGTGACGACCACAGCAATCGCGGCATCGAGCCGCCCAGACAGACCGGCGAGGGTGTGCCGGTCGGGGCTGTCCAGGTCGGTAGTCATCACGAACTCCGTTTCAGTTCAGGTGGTGTGGTGGCGGGGTCAGTTACCGGGTGCAGGCGTGGGCGGTGTGCTGCTGGTGGGTTGTTCGCGAAGCGCACCGGCGGCGTGGGCGCCGGCGGCGACGCGCACCGTGACCGGTGCCGCCGACGGCCCGCCCTCATCGGTGCCGGCGGTGCCGAGGTGGGTGAGGGTGTAGACGCCCTCAGGCAGCGCGAGGGCGATCGGAGCATTCGCGGTGATGACATCGAGGCTGGCGCCGACGGGGAAGGCGAGCGTGTTGCCTGCTCCCCCATCGTGGTCGGTGGGTGTGGGAAGTTGCGCGGGCGTGGTGGTCTGCTCGCTCGAGGTCGACTGTTCGCTACTCGCGGACGGGGCCGGTGCGGCGTTGTCGTCTCGACGCTCGATGTGGATGACTGCGTGGGGCACCAGCCCACCGGTGGCGTTGATCTGGGAGATGGAGACCAGGCCGATCTTGTCGGTGGAGGCCTCGGCGATCACCGTCGAGACGTCGGCGGTCGTCGAGTTGCTGGCGCTGGTGCTCGGAGTGGTGGTCTCGTCGGCGTGTGCCAGGCCGACTGTGGTGGCCACGACCAATCCACCGAGCACCACTGCCGTGGCACCTACGCCGATGCGGCGGCGCCAGGACTGGGTGGGGGTGGGGTGGTCGTAGAAGTCGGCTTCGTGGTCGTCACGGGTGGCGCGTTCGACAGACATCGGGGTCTCGTTTCGCTGTTCAGGCTTGTACGCGTTGGACTTTGAGGGTGATCCACTCGGCGAGCCATTCGATGGCTGAGCGCCCGGAGTTGTCGACCTTGTAGTCGTTGTAGGCGACGTGGTTGCGGGTGGCGCCGCCGACGAACTGCGACACCTCGACACCGGCGTCGACGAGCCCGGCGAGGTTGTTGGCGTCTTCAGACGACACGAGTTGGATCATGGAGTTGGTCAGGCCCAGGAAGTCCGCGCCCGCGACCTGGTTGGACAGAGTTGTACCGGCGACGAGGTTGGGCTGATACCCCGAGGCGGGGGTTTTGGTGCCGCCGGTGAGGACTCCGGAGGCAACGGTCGCCAGATCGAGACCGACCGGCACGAGATCAGCGAGCCGTACGAGGTTGCGTTGCTCGAGGACGTCGAAGGCGATGCCCTCGATGCGCTGGACATTGTTGACCAGCCGGATGATGTCGAGGTTGCCGACGAAATCCAGGACCGTGGCGGCGATCTGGGTGTACCCCGACGGGTCGGGAATCATCCGCAGGATGCTGGCGATCCACTTGAAATCGACCTGGGCAGCCATCTTCACCAACGGTGCGATCGCTTCGTTGATCTCCTGTGCACTCTTACGCACACCCGGGACGTCGAGAGCGACCGCGCGTTGCACGGTCATGCTCAGCCCGTTGACCATGCCGATCCAGTTCGTCGACCCCAGTCCCACAACGACGTTGAGGACTTGTTCGATCACCTTCTGCGGCGCCAAGACGCTCAAGACGTTGGAGGCGGTGGCCATGGTCGTTGCGGGGGTGGCGGTCAACGGGGCGGTCTGTTGACCCAGCTGGTTCGACAGCGACAACAGCTGTTGGGCCTGGGCGGGATCGAGGCTGCCCGACCCGGACTGCTGGGCCAGGGTCCCCGCAGTCGTGGCGAGCTGCTCAGACGTCGTCACCGCTCCGGACAGGTCGGCCTTAGTCGCGTTGTTCAGGACAGTGAGCGCGGCGCGATCGGGTGAGCCCGGCGGCGCCGCGGACAGGTCTTTGGTGGTGGTCGGGTCCACGGTTCCCGAGCCGATGAGCTGCTGCAACGGTTGCAGGGTGTTGCTGACCGAGGATGCGGTGGTGGCGATCTGGCCCAGGTCGACAGCCCGTCCCCCACTGGGGGTGTTGGCCAGCGATTGGGCCAGGGTGGACACATTCGAGCCGAGCTGCCCCAGATCCGCGCTCGACCAGTCGGTGGTCATCGCCGAGGTCAGCTGCGACGGCGACTGCTGCCCGGTCGGCGACACACCCGTGGCGCCGGGCAGACCGGCCATCTGTCGTTCGGTCTGCTGTTTGACCCCGGCTTCGGCGGGCGTGGTGGCCAGCATCTGCGAGATGCTCGAGACCAACGGGTACTTCTGCCGGTCGAGGTTGCAGTACATGTCACCGGGCGTGGTCTTCGTGCCGGTGTCACAGATTGTCGCGACCCGACCGGACAGTGAGCCCATCCCGCCGGGACGGTTACCGCCCATTCCCACACCACGATTGGCGTTGGGGCCCACGAGCGCTTCACCGGGCGTGCCGCGGCCGGGATCAGCCAACAGCGCGACCGCGAGGACTTTGTCGGCCGGGATCGGGCCGCGGTTGTTGCCGATGTCCGAGGCCACGTCACCGGCGGCATCAGCGCCCTGGCTGTATCCGCCGAGCACGATCTGGGTGTTGGGGCACTGACTGACCTGGCTGGTCAGGGTGTGTTTGAGTGAATCGATGCCGGTCTGTTTGGACTGAACGTAGTTGAGTCCCTTGTTGAATGCCGACGCCGAGTAGGCCGGGAAGATCACCGACACGTTCTCGCCCACAGAGGCTTTCACACGATCGGTGACGCCTTTGAGCATCCCCACCGGCTGGTTCGGGTTCGCCGCGGCGTGGGTCTCCCCGGTACCGGCCATCATCACGATCGTCACCGGCGCACACCCAGCCGCCGGAGCCGCAGACGCTGCCGGCACCATCACCAGAGATGAACCCGCGACCGCCGCGATAACAGCACCCGCCGAGACAATCTCTGTGAACCGTTGCCGGAGAATGACTCCCACCCTCGTGACCCCTCGCTGTCCGGATCGGCACGTAACGCGCCGATCGCCCTATACAGCGAGTGTCACTCGGATTTTTCGGTATTCAACGCACGACTAGGGGTCAATTCCACTCGATGCGGAAGTCGCGGACGCCGTCGAAGTGGAATCCGGTGTCGTCGTCGAAGTCGTCGAAGGCGGCGAAGTTGACCGAGGCGTGTTCTTCGAGGATGGCCGCGACGCGGGCGTGGTCGTCACGAGCCAACGCGTCGCCGAGGGCGGCGATCTGTTGGCGGCTCATCTGGGTGTGGTCGAGGCCCTGGGGGCCGCCGAAGTCGAAGGATTTGGCCATGCGGTAGTCGTAGTTGCCGCCGTCTGTGCGGGCGTGGACGTCGGCGGTGAAGTGAATGGCCGGTCGCATCCGGGAGACGTCGACGCCGCTGTCGACGAGGCGTTGCGCGACCTGTGCGTCGACGAGGCGACCCTCAGCGTCGGGGCGCAAGCTCTTGGTGCGCCCGGCCCGCCAGTCGTAGACGGCACTCGGTGAGCGGCCGAGCTGTCGTGCGGCTCCGTCAACACCGCCCATGCGGGTGATCTCGGCGCGGCGAGCGACGAGGTCGGCGGTGCGGTCATCAGGGATGCGCCCCTGCTGTTTCCAGCGGCGGAAGGTGCGCCGCGAGGGTGGGCGGCGGCCGGCGTCCTGAGCGGCTTTACAGGCGGCGTCGTAGCCGATAGTGCCGAGGTGATCGGTAGGGGTGCGCTCCCCCACCAGACCCGCATCGGCGCGCGCGAGATCAGCCGCGGTCCCGGCTGCGACGGAGACCTGCCGGCCGGCGGCCGCGGTGGTGGTGGCGGTGGGCTCGTCGCGGCGCTCGCGACGGCGCGGCCGGAACTGGGCCATCAGCTCACCACCTCCGCGGTGGTGGCCGTGTCATTCTCGGGTGTGAGATCGGTTGTGGCGGAGTCGTCGTCTGGTTGGCCGGAGGCAGTGTAGGCGGTGTTGATCGCCTTGCGAACCTCGGTGGGTGTAGCTGCTGAGAGCAGAGCAAGGATGACGTCGTCGTCGAGCGGGCGCCGCTTCTCGATCACGAACTTGCCGAGGTAGGTCAGTTCGTCGGCGAGATCGGCACCCGCGGGTGCGAGGTAGGTCCAGGCGTCAGTGAGACCTTTGATGGGCCAAATGTTGTGTTCGCGTGCGAGTTTCATAGCTTTGGCGCGGGAGCGGTGGCGGGCGTGAGCCTTGATGGCCGCAGCCCAGATCGGCTGGTAGTGGTGGCGCATGTGGGAATCCCAGTTGCGGTCACCAGCGATGCGACCGAGGTAGCCCTTGTAGATGTCGGTGACCATCGACTTGAGGACCGGGTCATCGGCCTCCACAGCAGCTTTGCGGGCGGCAGCAATCAGCTCCTTCCACCGCTTGAGCACCTGGCCCTGGTCGGTGGTGGTCCAGGCCTCCGTGATCGCCAGGTCGGCGATGTCGAGGCCTGCTCCCCCATCCGGGATGGGTGCGGTCAGGCTGATGATCGTCTCGGTGGTCACCCACGTCGTCACGGGCCGGTCGGTGCGCATCCGCGGATGCGGCAAGGGCAGTTTGTCCGGCAGAGCGAGGGTGTCGGCGGCCGGCAGCGTGATCTGCCACACCCCGAACGGCAGAGGGGTGCTGGTGTGGGCGAGTTCCTCGGCGCCGGTGCTGTGGTGAACCAGTTCTCCGTAGCCCAGGTTGATCATGCCGGCACTGGCCAGATACGAGGCGCGTTGGTCGATGGTCACCAGCTCATCGGCGGCGTCGAGTTCCTCGGTGTCGATCCAGCCGCGCGACCACACGATGACCGGTTCGAGTTCGTCGGCGTCGGTGATGTCGATGGGCGGCAACGGAACTGGCGCATCGACGATGATGCCGCGACCGGTTTTGCGGCGATCCCGGAAGATCCGGTCGAGGATCACCGCCCCGGTACGTGCCGGGGTGATCCCAGGCAGGACTCCGAGATTGTCGACATGCCAGCACAATCGGCGGGCCAACTCGCGGGCGGTGTCCATCTCATCCTCGAAATCAATGAGGGTGCCTGCGGTTTCCGAGCCCAAGATGCCCATGCGGTCGTGGTTGATGCGTGCAGTCCACGCCCAGCCCTCGAGGATCACGTCGACCATCAGCTTGCGGTTCCCAAATGTGTGAGACAGGTGGAGGCGGTAGCCGATCTCCTCCCCCGGCTGGTACAGATGCCACCCGTCCTCACCCTGCGGGGTCAGGAAGGGGCCGAGTAGCTCGCGGGTGGCGTCATCAAGACGAGCAATCACGTCGGTCTTCATTCGACCCTCACGCAGCTCCTCATCGGAGTAGTCAGCCTCGTCACCCGGGTCGATATCGTCCGGGCCCCAGCCGAGCTGTGCGCACGCGGCGTCGATCACCCACACCTGCGCCGGCAACCCCGCCGGGGACAGCGGCTGCCTGCGCTGGCGCCACTCCAACACCTTGAGGAGCTTGTCGACCGAATCAACGGGCTTGTCTACCAACACGATCCCCGACGGGGACAGAACCTTTGTGGAGGTGACGATCATCGCGTGATCGTCGGCCGTTTTGCCACTCAAGGGGTCACCTCTGCGTTCGCATAGTCGCTCCTGCTTAGCCCTCTTTACCGCGGTAAACCGACTTGGTCGCTTTACCGCGGTAAAGAACGCCTCAGCTACGGTTTTGGAGCTGTTCGATGAGTGCGTCGATATCTTCAGGCGGCCAGACCTCGCGGATTGCAATCGCTACGGTGCTTGGCTCGGCCTTGAACCTCTTCAAAGCACGCTTCATTGCAGCAGAGGAGTGTTCCGGCGTTCGGGCCTGCTTACCGCCCTCCTCCCCTGCGTCTGTTGACTTTTCACGCTTCTCGCTTGCCGCCTGCCAGGCGGCGACCTGCTCCTCCATCGGGACCTTCGCGAGAGTGCGTGCATGCCGCACCGCGAGTTCTCCACTCCGTAGCTTCGCTTGGAGTTCCGGGTCCAGCTGGAGGAGGGTGCGGCGCTGCGACACCCACCCCTCCGTGCGGTTGAGACGCTCGGCAGCCGCTTTGGCGCTTCCCAGCTCGGCGACCATCGCCTCCACCGCGTTCGCTTCTTCGATGACGTCGAAGTCCTGGCGTTCCAGGTTCTCAGCAATCGCGGCCCACAGCAGCGTCGCCTTATCCGCTGCCAGCCCGTCACGAATCACCATGTCGAGGCCTTCGCGCCCGAACTGTCGAGCCGCGGCGAGACGACGGCACCCATTGACGATCACGTACTGCGCGTCGCTGATCGCGCTCTGATCTTCCGGATACAACCTGAGCCAGGCGGATCGAGAGATCGCGGTCGCCGGCTGGAGCTGGCGATCGCGAATACTCTCCAAATCGGCGAGATCCCCCAGATCGGACCGCGGGTTACGAGGGTTTGGCGCTAATTCGTCAAGGCGGACGTTCGAGCGATAGATGCCGTCGACCGCAGCGGTGGGGTCCACAGTCGAGTTGACGCCTACTGAGGATGCGAGCGAACTCAGATCAACTCGTCCGCCATTCTTGCGCGCCATCAGCGGGCCCCCACATTGAGTTCGAGGCACAGTCGCTGGAAGTCTTCTCTGGCCTGTAGTGCCACCCTGTTCGTCGGGTACTCAGTCACGACCTTGCCGTCCGCGGCGGCGCGAGTGTGGAGCTTATACCGGCGTATGACAGTGTTCGCCAACGGCCAGCCCATCGATCGCGCAAACTGCTGCGTTTCCTCTAGGTCTGCTCGGCCATCTCGTGGATCCCAGTTGTTGATCACGACTTTGAAAGCCACCCCGCGAGGCTTGAGCACCTTCTCGATCGTTCGAGCTGTGGGATCGAATGCAAGCACTTCTGGAGTGAGCGGCACTACCGCAAGGTCTGTAGCCGAGAGTAAAGCATCCAGGACCAGCCCCGTGTTTCCGTTCTCGGTCGTCCCAGGGTCATCGCCTAGCCAGCCTGGGGTGTCCACGAACACGTGCTCGACGCCGGACAAGTCGCCAAGTGAACGCAGCAGCTCGGGATTGCCATCGACCTGGGTGATACGGAAGGGGAGGTCGTCGACCCTGTCTGCCCACCACACAGCCGAACCTTGAGGGTCCGTGGAGACAGCGAGGACGGGGGAGTCCTCTTCTTGGGATGTTGATGTGGGGTCGTTGATTACATCGGCGGTGACTGCGGCGCAGTTGACTGTGGCGGTGGACTTTCCCACGCCACCTTTCTGGTTGATGAAGGTGTAGACGGTCATTCGGGGTTGAGCCTCCGTGTGCTTCGTCGATTGACTACTTCGGTGGGCGAGGGCGGTTCGGTCTTTACCGCGGTAAAGACCGTAGCGCCTCGGGGTAGAGGATACACCCTCTCAGGTGTATTTCAATACAGGTAGCGAGTTCCTACCGGTGAGATGTGAAGGGGATTTCTCGAAGCGCGCCCGCATGGGGCCCACGGCTATATTCCACCGGAGGAGGTGTCCTCGCCAAGGCGACAGGCCGGGACGGCAAGTCTTTACCGCGGTAAAGACTCGCCGTCCGGAACCGGCTGTCGGTCGCGTATCCACTCGTTCACGGTCGCTTCCTTCCAACCTCTCGTCGAGCCGGTGAGTGCGTCGTAGGCGGGAAGCATTCTCTTGCGGTCGTAACTCTTGAGCGTGTTCACAGACAGGTTTGCCCTCGCTGCGAACTCGCTCAGAGATAGATACCGTTCCATGACCCGTGCAGTCTATCTGCGCGTGAGGCCGGAAGGTGCTCATGCAGAAACCGCGAACAGGTCGTGAACTGGTGGACGGTCCATGTTCTGGTGTGTATTAATCGGCTCGGTGGTCACCCAGTCACCACCGTGCGTGACCAGGCGGTGAGGCGTTCGTCGTTGAGGCTGTCGCAGACGTAGTCGCCGGGGAGGTGCTTGCCTGGTTGCGATGGGATTGTCACGAGGAACACTCCAGCGGCCTGTGCGGAGCGCACGCCGGTCGAAGAGTCTTCGAGTGCGACACCTGTCTGAGGGGCAGCGTTGAGCTTGTCAAACGCTTCGAGGTAGATGTCCGGGGCGGGTTTGGGATTGGCGATTTCGTCGGCGGCGATCGAGACGTCAAAGCGATCAGCTATGCCGGCGCGGCGCAGTGCGGCCGCAAGCAGGACGCGGGGGCTGTTCGTTGCAATCCCGAGCTTCACTCGGTCGCCGAGGTGGTTGAGGATGTCGAGTGCCCCGGGCATGGGGTCGACGCCTTCGGATAGTTCCTGTTCCACGCGGGTCAGTAGCTTTCCTTCGAGCTCCACGCCTGCCGCTCTGGGCATTCCGAAGTAGGCGGCCATGTCCGCGCAGGCTGCTGACAGAGTGCGGCCGATCAGTAGGTCCTTCTCCGCGGGGCCGAATCCGAAGCCGTACTCGGCGAACAGTGCTGCCTCGGCTCTGCTCCAACACGTTTCGGTATCGAGGAGCAGGCCGTCGCAGTCGAACACGACCGCGCTGACGTGCGCGGGTAGTGGGCAAGGGTGGGGGATTGGTGTCATCTCTACGGCCTTCTCGATCGTGGTTGTGCCAGATGCATCATTGATGCATCTCGGTTGGGGCGCTGGCAGACGCCGGGCAAGTGAACTGTCCGGCCTTCCCCTATGGCTTGAACTGCGGAAATCGTCATTGCCGAACCGTGCTTATGACGCAACAGATGACAACGATGCCTCTTTGCGCAACGCTTTGATCCGGTCAGGGCGGAACCCGGACCAGTGGTCACTGCCGGCCACGACGACCGGGGCTTGTTGGTAGCCCAGTTGCACCACGAAGTCTCGCGCCTGGGCGTCTTCGGTGATGTCGATGACCTTGTAGGTGAGGCCTTGCTTGTCGAGGGCTTTGTAGGTGGCGTTGCACTGGACGCAGGCTGGTTTGGTGTAGACGGTGATGGTCATTTGATGCTCCTTATGTTGGCGCTGTCGATCGGGATTTGTGCGTTGGCGTGGGGGAGTCGCGGCTAGTCGTTGGCGCCTCCCGCGGGTTTGTTCCATCCGCAGGCGGCGGCCGCGATCTCGTAGGCACGGGCGCGTAGTGCGCTGTTGGCTGCGGGTCGGTGGGCGACAGGGGGCCGGTGACCGTTTCCGTCAGCTCGTGGGTTCTGGGCGGGGGCAGGACTCGGTGTGGCCCAGTCGATCTGTCCGAGGCGCCACCGCAGGTAGGCCGCGGGGTTGTCGATGGTGTTTGGCCAGCTCAGGTTGGCGTTGCGGCCGTGGTCGTTGAGTCGTGCGACTACCGCGGCCGGTGTCCAGGTGGACGGGTCAATGCCGGCGTCGGTGAGGACGTCGCAGATCCGGCCGAGGTGGTGTTTGCGCTGGAAGTCCGGGCGACGCCACGACTGCGGTACGACCCCGCGGGGTGAGGCGAGTGCGTCGGTATCGGGGTCGAGCCCGCGGCAACGGGCCACGATCCCCGCTGCGAGTTTCTGGATCGGCAACGATCGACCCTGCGCGGGGTTCTTCGACGGAATTGTCCGTTTTTCTTTTGAAGAAGTAGAACTTTTAGAAAGAGAAAAAGCTCTACTTGACCCCTGACGGGATAGGGGTGGGCAACCCTTCGGCTGCTGGCGGCGGCCCTGGCCCGTCGTCTGTGATGCCTGGTCGAGCGTGGGTGTGGGCGCGGGTGCGGGTGTCGGCTCGGCGTCAGCTACAGCTGCGACGGCGTCCTTGGGCATGGTGAGGGAGATCTGTGAGGCCACACGCAGCTGCGTGCCGCCGTGGTGGGCGCGAGCGGCCATGATCTCGATCGAGGTGAGTCGCTGCCCATAAGCCACGTCGACGAGCAGGCCAAGGGTGCGCAGTACACGCCGGCCGTCCTTGATCTGGTCGAGGCTGAGCCCCGCCTTACCGGCGAGGGTCCTCAACGAGGCCGTCATGTGCCGACCAGTGCGGGTTTCGGCGTAGTAGGCGTGCACTTTCGCCGTGGCCATAACGGTCGCCGCGGCCACGCGGTGATGGCGCCGGCGAGCAGCTACACCCTCGGCTGTTGCAAGGAGGACCGCTACAGCGTTGAGCCAGTCATCCCTGCTCGTCCAGCACGGCACCTGCGCCGGGGCCCGACCGTCCGTCGTGCGTTCGGGGGTAGGTCGTTGCCACGTGCGGCGGCCTCGTTGCTCGGCGTTGAGGTCCTCAATCTCGTTGCGCTGCTGTGTTTCTACCGCGTCGAGTAATCGGCAGGTGACCGCGAACGCAAGCGACACCCGGGCGGTCAGGCACAACGGCTCCAGTAGCGCAGCGATGGCCCCGGTGAACGTCCCCGGCGGGTGTTGGTCGGACGGAAGCAGTGCTGGGGCGGTCACGGGATCACCGCCCCAGCCTGTGCGGCACCAGATCCGGCGCGATCGCCGTGGTCGTCCAGGAGGCCGACGACCAGGTGGGTGTCGACGTGATGGCTCCACAGATCGGCTGAGCCGGCCTCGGCAAGCCCGAGTACGGCGTCGATCACCACCGAGGGTGGTGCGTCAACAGCCGCGATCAGCTGAGCCAGGCTCAGCGTGCAGCACCGCGCGAGGATCTCGGCAATGACGCGCTCGGCGCGGGCGATCGCCGCGCGAGGTGTGGTGTGTGCGCCCCCGTCCAGCCGAACTGAACGGTTACTCCCGCACGTCGCCGGTGCGGCTCTGTGGGGGGTGTCGAAGACAACGCTGGTAGGGGCGTTCGCCCCGACAGTCACCGCAACGGTGGTCGGGGCGTTCCCGTAACGACCTCACCGATCGCCCTATCAACGGGTGCGACCTGCGGTGATGTCTCTACGGGAGGTGTGAATGGCGCGACACGGCGGCGATAGTTGCCCGTGTCGAGGGTGTGCTTTACCATCAGAAGTGCCTGGAGCGGCAATTCCTTCCTGTTTGGGAGGCTTCCGGGGTCTAGCTGGTAACTAGATTCCGAACCAGTTCTCGGGGTGAAGCGAAGCGGCTAACTTCGCTCCCCACTCGAAAATCCGTGTACTCCCCTTCGGGGGGACCGGTGTCTCCATCGCTGTGTAGTTATTTCGTCGCTGGCGTCCTACGGCGGCTTCCGTTCCGCCCCGGTACGGGCAAAACGACTGCGGCGCAAGACTTTCGCGCGCTGTCTGCTACATGACAGAGGCCTCCTCGGGTGGTGTAGACATGGGTCCAAGCGTGATCGTTTCACGTTCGTTACCTGCCCCATCGGAGGCGCGCCGCCCTCCGGTGGAGATCGGAAAAGGCGCAGGTGCCGCAAGCGTTCGGTCATGATGCGACGGCCGTCTGCGGAGATTCTGCGGCGGGGCGGCCGGGACTCGGTTGGAGTAGCCGGCGCTGTTCGCGATTGCGGGCGGCGTGAGCAAGTCGTGCAGAGTGCGCGACGTCGGTAGTCCAGGGCTCGCCGCGCTGTCCCCACACCAGACCACCCCAGATGTCAACGGCCAGTTTGATGTCCCCGCTGGTGGCCAGGTAAAAGTCCCCACCCTGTGCGGGATGTTCTAGGTCGGTGGCACCTCCGTTCGGTGTGTCATGCGGTAGGAGTCGCCGTCGGTGATGACGATGGTGGCGTGGTGCAGGAGCCGGTCGAGGATGCTGGCGGCGGTGGTGTGTTCGGGCAGGAATCGTCCCCATTGTTCGAAGGGCCAGTGGCTGGCGATCGCGAGAGATCGGCGTTCGTAGGCGCCGGCGACGAGCCGGAACAGCAGTTGGGTGCCGGTGTCGTCGAGCGGGGCGAATCCGATCTCGTCAAGGATGAGCAGATCTTGGCGCAGCAGGGTGTCGATGGTTCTGCCGACGGTGTTGTCGGCCAGCCCGCGATACAGGGTCTCCACGAGGTCGGCGGCGGTGAAGTACCGCACTTTGTGTCCGGCGTGCACTGCGGCGATCCCCAACCCGATCAGGGTGTGACTCTTACCCGTCCCGGCAGGGCCGATCAGGGCGACATTATGTTGCGCCCGAACCCATTCCAGTGAAGACAGGTATTCGAAGGTATTGGCCGGAATAGAGGATGCGGCCACGTCGAACGATTCCAAGGTTTTGGTGACCGGGAACCCGGCAGCTTTTAGTCGGTTGCGGATGTTGGAGGCATCACGAGCGGCGATCTCGGTTTCCACCAGGGTTCGCAGTACTTCTTCGGGTGTCCACCGCTGGGTTTTCGCGGTGAGCAGGACCTCGGGTGCGCTGCGGCGGATCGAGGCCAGTTTCAATCGGCGTAGCGCGTGATCGAGGTCGGCCGGTAGCGGCGGCACTGTCTGAGGTGCAACGGGTGTCGATGTTGTGGTGGTCATGACACCTCCTTGTCGCCGGCGCCCAGCTTGTAGGCATCCAGCGAGCGGGTGGGCGCGGTAGGCAGGTGACCCAACAGTGCTGTGCCGGCCGGTCGCGGGTTGGGGGTGCCGGCTCCGGCATCGAGGATCGAGCGCACATCGGCGGCCTTGAACCTCCGGAACGCCACCGCCCTGGTCAGAGCGGTGAGCACCTGTTCGCGGCCGTGGGAGGTGACGAGCCCGAGGATGTCATCGAGTTCACCGCCCAGGCGGGTGTTCCCGATGGCCGCGGCACCGACCAGGAACTGCTCAGCAACCTCACCGAGATCGCAGAACTGTTTCTCTACCGCAGTTTTGGGCCGTGGTGCACGACTGGGCGGGGTGCGTGGCCCCCCGTAGTGATCATCGTTGAGGACGACCTCACCAGGTGCGGCCAACAGATGATCGGCGACCACCTCACCGGAGGCAGGTTCGGCGATCAGGAGCCGCTCACCGTCCTGGATGAGGGTCACGGTGGTGCCGATGAGCCGGTTGGGTACCGAGTAGCGGGCCGAGGCGTACCGGATACACGAGAGGCGATCGACCTTACGGGTGACCGGCGGTGGACCGACCTGGGCCCGCAGAGACGGCAACGGGCTCAATGTGTCTCGTTCGATCGTGAGTTGGTCAGCAGGCACGCACAGTGTGTCGCTGTGACGGCGGGTGTTGACCTCGACACACCAGTCCCGCGCGGCCCGGTTCGCTGCGTGCACATCCAGCTGCACGTCGTCACGACCAGCAGCGATCTTGGCTTCGGTCCACAACGGCTGCGCCAGATCCGACTGCGCGTACCCGCAGAGGTTCTCCACGATCCCTTTCGATTCCGGATCGGCGCCGTGACAGAAGTCCGGGGAAAACCCGTAGTGGGTGGCAAACCGCACATACGTGGGGGTGGGTACGACGACGTTGGCGACGACTCCACCTTTGAGGCAACCCATCCGATCAGCGAGTACCTTGTTGGGCACTCCACCGATCTCTTCCAACGCCTCGGCGATGAATCCGAGTGTGGTGGTGGATGTTTCGTTGGTGGCGAACCGAACGAACCGCCACCGCGAGAACGCCAACACCGCGCAGAACATGTGCAGCCCGCCGATTACGGCCCAATCGATGACCAGGTAGTCACCCGGAGCCCACACCGCCGGGCGGCGGCCACGATGATGATCACGGCGCCACTGTGTTTTCTCCTGGGCGACGAGACGACGGAAGTTGCGGGCCGAGCCCTCATAGCCCGCGGCACGTGCTACCGGCAGCAGTCGCTTGGCGGTGATCCGGCCGTGTGACCGCTCGACTCGCTCAGCGACCAACTCGGCGACCGCATCGTAGTTGCGGGCCCGTTCCTTGCGGTCGGGTGGTTGATCGTCGGCCTCGAACCGGTCGACCACACGCTTGACGGTCTTGTGGGTGGTGCCGCACACCTCGGCTGCGGCGCGATAGCTTCCGAGTTCTCGGTAAGCAGAAATGATGTCCATACGGTCCTTCGCAGACTTCAATGGAACTCCCAGGCGGTGATGGTGATCGGTTGGCACCTTCACCGTCATCGCCTGGGCCCTCAGTTCCGGGTCGACACGACGAACACAGGGTGGGGACTTTTATCTGGCCACCAGCGGGGACCTCGACCTGGCCACCAATGGGGACTTTCTCATGGCCATGGACACCAGATGACTGATCGAGGAGCAGTGCTGTCGCGCTCGCCACGGCGCAGGGCGCCCTCCCGGCAGGCAGTGAAGACGGGGCATCGCTCGCATAGGGCGACTGCCCGGTTGATAGCAGCGACGTCATGAAGGACCACGTCGAGGTCCCAGCCGTACGGATCTCGAGTGCAGGGCTCTTCGCTGAGGATGTTCGCTGCTGCCTGGTTAGCGGTGCTGGTGGGCGCTTTCCGACCGCGAGGGGTAGCAGCGGCAGGGGGAGCGTGAAGGTCGCTCAGGGACCTCACGCGCGGTGGAGTAGACGCGACGAGCGTGTCGCGGTTACCGCCAGAACCAGGCTCGGCGGATTGCGGATGGTTCACTTTTGCCCCCAAGGGTCGACGATGAACGAATACGTTTCGGTGTCGACAGGCCGCTTGTCGTGGCCACTGACCTGTGGGAGCGCGTAAAGTCACGCACGTCCGTCGGTTCGTGCCTTTGCTCAAGGGCCGGTCGGACTTATCGGGCTCGCGGTCCCGGGGTGTGGATCGCCAAATCAACTTCCCCGGGCCGCGAGATTCCTCATGTTCGAGTCATTTCGCTGCGACAGCACGCCTCCTCTCCTGAGTCTGAACGGCTGGCAACAAGCGGTGAGAGCGCTTCTATATTCCTCTTATAAAATACTCTCAAGTCCGAATCGTACGGCGGAGGTGCCAGAGTGTCTAGCGATGAGCCGAGACTTTCCGATCGAATGAGCCGCAGCGTCCTCCGGGGATTCGCGCCTGCGGAGTTCCGTCTGGCCCGTGAGCGCGCCGGCATGAGCCGCAGTGACCTGGCTCGACTGTCTGGGATCAAAACCGCCGAGACGATCCGCAGATGGGAACTGGGGCTGGCATCCCCGCAGGTGGATATCCTCGCCGGCGCGATACGCGCTCTAGCAATCCCTGCGGACGAGGTCATCATCACCCAGCCAGACACGCGATCCCTAGCGGACTGGCGCCACCTGCGACTACTGACCCAGCCCCAGCTTGCGTCTACCGCGAACATGTCTACAAGCCTGTTGCAGCAACTCGAGTCGGGGCTGGGGACACTCACGACTGAGCGTGCCGAGCGCCTCGCCGACGCATTGGAACTGGAAGTGAGTGAAGTGCAGAGAGCCCACGAACGAGCGCGACGCCGACCTCCCGGGGCCCCGGCATAGCGCGACCGCGTTGCTGGCACGACACGTCGTGCGCATCGGTCTGCACGCCATCGGCCATCTCGCAGGTTGACTGCGACAGCGCGGGTCTGTGCGAGTGGTGGTGATGAAAACACGAAAACCCTCCCCGGTTGACTGGAAATCTGCGAACGAGTCAGTAAGAAAGCCCACGGGCATTGCCCGGTTGCCGAGATAGAACTGCACTCTGTGTTCGCGACCAGACCCGAAAGGTTCGTCAGGGTCTGGGAATTTCCACCGGTGAGGGTGCGCGTTGTAGGTCGGAGCATAACACCAGACCGAAGGACTGCACTAGTTCGTGAGCCTCGTGGTGTCGCCGCGGCCAGGGGGTTAAGAGGCCATGACTTCTGGCAGTGGTTCGACCGTCAGGAAACCCAGGCCGTCTTCGCCCTGTTTGTCGGGTGTGATCGTGATCTGAGCCATGTGCCACAGGTCAGGCGGGCTGCCGGCGAATCTGACCCGTGCGCGATAGGTCGCTCGCTCTTGACGACGGGTGAGCAGTGCGAGCTGTGCGGCTGCGATCTCTTCTCGGTCGTCCTCGTGGAAGATCGGGCTGTCGGTGAGCCACGAGTCCAGTGGTGGGGGTGGTGTCCGCAGCCAGTCGGTCACCAATCCTGTGGCGAAGTCGATTCGCCCCAACCCGGACTCGCGCTCCTCGAGGTTGGCGATCACACGGGCGGTGTGGCGGTTGAAAGCAATGAACTCGGCTGGTTCGACGTCGTTGATGTCGTGCACGACACCGCGCAGGGCCCATCGCGAGGACAAGTGCACAGCTCTCATCGTCATGTAGCAGCGGTAGCGCAGCTGGTCGTCGCTGTCGCGCGCATGCCGAACGGTGAGTGGGGAGTCGAAGGTTGCTCCGTTGTCCAGGCGTCCGGTGTTCATGTCGCGGACGAATGGGCCGATGTCCGATTCTCGGGGGAAGTCGTAGAAGTACTGGAAGACCTCGGGCGCGACGCGGATGACCTCTCCCGGAGAGTCGTCCATGCCGAGGATGTCGCGTTCGATGTTCGGGCCGTCGTGGATGTGCGCGACATCGCGGGCCTCGTCGTAGATGAACTCGAAAGCCCCGACGAGGCGTCGCGGAGGGGGAGTGGTGTAGGCGTCGCCGATCCACAGCTGTACCGCGAAGACCACCTGGCTGGGCCCGAAGACCGGTTCGGCGAGGATCTGAACCTGCGAGACCACTACCGACTGAGGGTGCCCTGTCGTGGCGGCTTTGCCAAGCACCTCGAGGACGCGTGCGTAGACGGCGTAATCGCCGTTGGGCACCTCCTGTCGCAACCTTTGTACGGAGGTGTACTGGGAACGCCGGCCTTCTTTGAAGACCACTGAGGGCTCAACCTCGCCCCGGGCGCCGATTCCCATCGTCTCAACAACAATCCAGTGTGACATCAAACAACCCCCCGAGCTCACTGCGTCTTAGCGGCTCTATGCATGATCCTGAATTACGAATTTACTCCACGTTCCTGCGTTCACCGTCGCGGGTTACCGGCGGCCGCCAGGTGCTCGTACTGTCCGCGATCGTGCGAACAGATGACGAGATGCCCCTGGTTGGCTGCGACGCGGAGCGCCGCGTGGTTGTGCGCGAGGTTACTGGGGTCCATCGCGAGCATTCTCTCCACCCTGTCTATGGAAGCGTCAGACGCTGACGTCAGCGCGGTGTGGTGCAGAAAAGCATCTCCTGCGTGGATGAGCCACCGGTCACTCGAGTGCGGGTCTCGTATCGCGACGGCGGCGTGTCCGGCTGTGTGGCCGGGCAGCGGGATCAAGAACAGATCGCCGGTCTCGGTGAGCGGGTGGCCGTGAAAGTTCATGATCGGGGTTGCGTCATCCGGGGCGTAGGTGTGTGCACGGCTGGTGATTGACGTGAGGTGGTGCGGGCGGTAGCGGATGCGGCCACGGATGCCTGGACGGCGTGCGGCAGCGAACAACTCAGTCACGGTGAGATGGACAGGAGCGGCGGGAAAGTCGAGGGCGCCGCTGATGTGGTCGTAGTCCAGGTGAGTGGCGATGATTCCCGCGACATCGTCGGCCGTAAAGCCGAGGCCGGTGAGTTGCTGGATGGCGGTATCGGCACCCCTCAGGCGGGGCCGTACCGCCCGCAGCGCCTGCCCCATACCCCGGATGGGGTGGGCGACGTCTTGCTGTCCGAGGCCGACGTCGACGAGGACCAGGCCGTGATCGAACTCGAGGGCCAGGATGTGGGTGACCAACTCAGGAATGCCCACAGGCGTAAAGGTTCCGCAGTTGAGGTGGTGAACATGACGAATCGATCCGATTTGTGGGAGCACCGCCGAAAACCCATCCTTCAAGACGACATGGACAACCCCAAGGGCAACCGGCCCGGCGATCTACCTGCTGTGACTGCTCTGACCACCGGAGGTCGAAGGTCGAGAGCCTGGCATCAGGTCAGCGAGCCCGCCGGCGGGCTGATCACCCGATGCGGCCTGGGTGAGGTAGCCGCGAAGCGCGGCGATACGCACGATCTGGTCGTCAACCTCATCCCCTCTTCTGGGGACAGGTGTGCCGAGGATGTTGACGACCCTGCGTGCGCTGCGCAGCAAGATCGTGCCGATCTCGCCCAGCATGGCATCGAGGTCACGACGAACCTGATCGCGCTCGGCAGTTGTCGAGAATGCATCCAAGTCGTCGAACTGCTCGGCTACCTCTCCGGCAATCTCCATGACGGCCCAACAGCGCAGAGCGCGTTGGGGATCGATGGTTGGCAGCCAACTTCCGCGCGAGGCGTTGCGCCACTCCTTGCACACCGACGGGTCGGAGGCATGGGTACCGAGAGCAGCTGCCACAATCCTCGCTGCGTGGTGGGGCGGCATCGCGGCCAGCAAGCCGTCGGACCATCGAGCCTCGAGAGCAGCGACATCGGAGCGGACCGATTCGGTGAGGTCCTCGCTACGGACGCTCTGCGCAACATTCGACATGGCAACCACCTTGATGACGAGACGGGTAGACAGCCGCGGCATGAGCCCTCACTGATGTGAGGTCAGATGCACGCGACATCGTGATCGTCATCCAGTGCCGAATACCGCATCAAGGCCCGGAGAAGAACCCACGATAACACGCGCAAGCATCCGTGATATGTGCTGGACGTCCCGGCCGCCAGATTCGGTTTATTCAGGTGAGTCGGTCCAATTCACGCCCGTTCACTACGTCCTCCCAACGGGCGGACATGTGTCGGTTGAGCGCGGCGATCGTCGCGGCCGGAATGCCGGTAGAAGAGGACATTTGTTCGAGATCGGCTCGCCGCCAGGTCTTTCGGCTCTTACGGGCGCCAGTCACGATCGCCACGAACACCTCGGGGTCGACCCGGGTCGCCTCGAAAAACTCGTCCGCACGAACACCCACCCCGACTGAGGTGAGTACCGGGCGCCACACCGCATGCACGGTTTGAGCCAGTGCCCACGACCGCTGACGATCGTCGAGCATCGGCTCCAACATGTAGTCGATCTCAGATGTGAAGTTGACCTCAGGCGGTGGCTCCGTTACATCCACGCGACTGGCTTCCGCGATCACCCGCTCACACCTTGCTCGCTCGGCGGAACGCACATCTTCCCTGCCGGGTACGTGCGTTCTGGACTCCGCAAAGTCGCGCAGCCACTTCACAATCACGCTGACCCCCTAACGTCGTTGTGTGTGCTGCCCCACACGCTGCGTCTCACACGCTTCCGTCGAGAGCGCAGTATAGAAGACGCACCACAAAGGCCCGCGTTTGAATTGGCGGCAAGGATCTTTCTTGAGGTGGTGCGGTCCGATCAGCAAGCCCGGCAAACCCGTGAGACATTTGGCTGCCGACTATCTCGGAGCACGGGTGGTCGTGGATGAGGATGCTGTTGTTTGGTCGCCCCCGCAATTGATGTGCATGTACATCTTGAACTCCGGCAGGCGGGCCCATTCGGCGGGGACGTTTTCCTGGTTGATCTGGACTTCAATGTGGCCGGGGGAGGGCTTGTCCCAAGTGATCCCGTCGGTGTAGATGCTGGAGTATCCGAGCGTCGCAAGATCGTCGGCGTTCTGCTCGAGGTCTGAATCGATCCAAGTTTGTGGAGTAGAGAGCTGTCCGGTAGGTGCCGGGATCTGAGCGTTCTCGGCGGTGATGGTTTGTGAGCCGTGAGTCAACTGGACTTTCCATCCGTCTGCGGTGGTGACGGTCACCGTCTGGGGAGGCTGGCCCTTAGGTCCGTGGCATTCAGCGGCGACTTGACTTCCTGCGGCGATGGTCAGGTATGGCGGGGGGAGGTGGCTGTCGTCGCCGACGCCGACTAGAACCTGGCCGTCGCCGACGGGTCCAGCTTCCGAGGAGGTTACGACCCCGGCATAGCTGTCCCTGTTCCCGCTGTTTCCGCCGATTCCTCCATCTGAGTTAGAGCTCCCGCATCCGGTGAGGACGAGAGCGAAGGTGGCGGTCGCTGTGGCCGCCCAGATGGCGCGCACGGGTCTAGGTGATGGGTGTGAGGGTGTCGAGGCGGTAGCCCATGCCGTCGACCACGGTGAGGGTCGCTGAGACGGCGATGGTGTCGAGGGTGGTTCCGGGTGCGTCATTGTCTGCTCCAACGGGCACCGCCTTCCTGCTGATTTGGTAGTAGGTCGACTGGTTCTCGGTCTGGATCGTAACGGTGGCCACGACTCGTTTGCGGGAGGCCTTCAAGTTGGCCCATTCGGTGTTCTGGGCGCCCTTGGTGGGGGCGACGATTCGGCCGATCATCGCTGAGGAGAGCAGCGGCACCGCGCGCAGCATGGCGTCCTGGCTGGAGGCGTCGCGGGTGGGGTTGGTCGAGTACATGGTGCGCAGCGCTGTCAGCGCGACGGCCTTTTCGTCGCAGGCGTCGACATCGGTGAATGGTTCGGGCAGTTTCGCGCACGATTCGGGTTTCGCGGCTGAGGGTTTCGGTCCTGCGGAGGGCGCGACACTGCCCTCGACCTGCACCTGGGTGGAGGTGACCACCGAGGGGTACTGATCGGTGTCGTCTGTGTTGCTGCCGCAGCCGGCCAGTAGTGCGGCCGATGCCGCCGCGATGGCGATTGTCTGAGTCAGGCGCTGGGTGGTCTTGGTGCGGGTCATGAGGGGGTCCTTTCGTTCAGGCGGCGTCTTGGTGTCCGGCGTTGGTGCCGGTGCCGACGTAGCGGCGGCCGACGCCGCCGGGACGCAGGGGGGAGACCTTGATGAGCGTCCCGGATTGTTGGGCTTCGACCATGGTCTTTCCGTCGCCGCGGGCGATCGCGACGTGCCCGGGCCAGAGGATGAGGTCGCCGGCTTGGAGCTGGTCGAGCGGCACGGGAGTGCCGCCGGCCTCTTGGGCGCTGGTGTGTCGCCCGATGGTGACCTTCCCACGTGAACCCTGGTAGATGGCATAGCGACTCAGTCCCGAGCAATCGAACCCGATCTTGTTGTAGTCGCCGTGACTGTCGGCGGTGCCGCCGTCGGTGATCCCTTTCGACGGTCCGGTCAGTGAGCCGCCACCCCAGGCGTAGGGCAACCCGATCTGGGACATGGCGGCCAAAACCACATTCTGCCCCGGCGTTTTCGATTCGTCGTAACGGAATGGGCCACGCGGACTGCCGGTTTCGGCGTTGCCGGTGAGTCCACCATCGGCCGCGGTGAACTCCTCGACGTAGGCCAGGATGCGGGGTACATAAATCTCGGTTTCGCCGTTGGCCGGCACTTCGCAGCCGGAGACACCGCCTGGGCCGGCGTTGTACATGGCGAGCATGACCTTGACCGCGTCCTCACCGGTGCAGCCGCGGTCGGCGGCGATCTTGAGCATGGCGCAGTCGTATTTTGCCTGGGCCTTCACCGCATCGCGAGGGTTGTTCGGATCCCCACCGTCGCCGTAGGCCGCCCACGTGCCCGGCATGAACTGCGTGTATCCCATTGCTCCAGCCGGGGATACGGCGCCCTTCTGGAAATTGGACTCGGCTTTGATCTGCGCGGCCAGCAGCGGAGGGCTGATGCCCTCGCACATGGAACCGAACTCGGTCAGCGGTCCGACGAACTCGGCCGGCACCGCCGCGGTGTTCAGCCCGCCAGCACCACCGCCACCGTTGCCCTCGGCATTGTCCCGGATGACGACCACACCGCTGGTGCAGCCGGCCAGGATCAGCACCGCACACAGCGCGGCGAGCAGTTGCGCCAGTCGGGTGGCGCGCGAGGGCCGAGACAGGTGGGTCATCGCAGCGCCAGCACCCGGGCGACGTAGCGGTCGGTTTCACCGTTGGCCGGGACCGTGCAGCCGCGTACCGCGGCTTCACCGGCGTTGTACATGGCCAGCATCACCCGGACGGCGTCCTCGCCGTGGCATCCGCGGCCGTGGGCGTCGGCCAGTAGCGAGCAGTCCAGCTCGGCGACTGCCCGGACGGCATCACGGGGGTTGTTGGGGTCACCGCCGTGGCCGTACCGTGCCCAGTCCCGCGGCAGCATCTGCGCGTAACCCGTGGCGCCGGCCGCCGACACGTGACCTTTCTCGAACTTGCTCTCGATGTGCACTTGGGCGCCCAGGAGCGCCGGATCAACACCGTCACAGAGTGTTCCGTACTCGGTCAGTGGTGCGGCGAACGCGGCCGGGACATCGAATGGTGGCTCAGCGTCGGCGGGACTCTTCGTGGTCGTCAGAACCAGCGCGGCCGCGAGGGCAGCGAGGATTAGTACCGCGGAGGCCGCAGCGTAGACCCACCGCGGCAGGCGCCGGGCCGGGGATGTGGTGGAGGTGGTGGCCATGTCGGCTCCTTGTCTCGACGGAGTGGGGTCAGCGGCGCCCGGGCAATGGGCCTTCGAGCTGCGGGATGGGGATGGGCCCGCTCTGCGGTGTGGGATCAGCCGGGCGGGCCGGCGCGGTGGACGTGACCGCCGACGGCGGTGTGGTGGCCGGTGTCGAGGGCGACGGTTCGGCCGAGGAGGTGGTGGTGGGCGCCTCGGTGGTCTCGGGGACGGCGTCCTCGGTGGTGGTCGGGGTGTACTCGGGGAGGTCGAGTTGGGGCAGTGGGGTGGTGACTTGCCAACCGGCGGGGGTGGATTCGAGGTTGACGGTGAGCTGTCCGGCACTGGTGGGCACGATGACCAGTTCGCCGCGGGAGCTGCTCGAGGTGGGTCCGGAGATGGCGATCGGGACGACGGGTCGTGCGGCGACGACCTCCCCGGCCACCGCGCCCGGGGCCGCGAACGCCGACAGGGCGGTGATCCATTCGCCGGTGGTGGCGTCGAGGTCGGTGTAGGCGATCGCGTACTTCATCGCCACGATCTGGGGGCTCTTGCGTGCCTGAGCGTCGTCGGTGACGGCGGCCGCATCGTCGCGGGTCACCTCATCACCGGCCTTGAGGACCTGGCGGGTGGCGGTCGTACTGGTGGCCGCCCCGCCGGCTGCGGTGTCGCCGCTGAATGCACCGGGAGCCGGGTCGGGCATGAGCTGGCCGATGAGAATGCACACGCCGATCAGGCCGGCGACGAGACCGATCAGGCGGGCGGGGGAGTAGAGCACCCAGCGCCGGATCGGCGTCCAGAGTGCCTGTGAGCCGCTGTGGGTGCGGCGGCTGCTACCCATCGAGGCGTCCTCGATCGGTCAGCGACGAGTTGTCCCAGACGTGCGGGCGGGGGGCCGAAGCCTCCCGTGCAGAGCGGTTGATGGAGAGGGTAGGCAGCGACCGCTGCGGCGTCGCCGACGAGCTGGCGCCCGACGGGCCTGAGCTGCCGGCCGGGAGTTGCAGCTGGTCCTGGGAGGGCCGGTAGAGACGCATCGGAGCGATGGGAGAGTCATTGCCGCCGTCCCACACATCCGGTGCCCGCACAGGTGCCGGTGTGTGGGTGTCGATGCGGTCGCGGTGGGGCACAGCAGTGTTGGTGAACCCGCCGGCATGCTCGTCGGCCGACATCGCCCCTGATCCGCCGAGATGCGAGGAGAGCACTTCGCCGTCGACGATGACCGGGTCATCGATACGCGGACCACTACGCCCGGTCTTGTTCCACACCGAGTCGGGGTTGTTGACCGAGTTGACGTAGCCCTGGTTCGTTTCGCCCTGGGCCAGGCGCATCCGATCGAACTGGCCTTCGGGCCGCCACGTCGACGGGGCCGAGGGCTGGTAGCCGCCCATGACCTTGAACCCCTGGCGGGCGTTACCGACTTCGTCGCCGATCGCGTTGCCGAGGCCTTCGGCGGCACCCTGGATGGGCCCGCCGGCCCACTGAGCGCCCTTCCATAGCTTGTTGCCGGCGCCGCGGCCGCGGCGCAACGTCTTCTGGGTGATCGTGGTGGCGTCGCTGCGGGCGACGGTGGAGATCCGCTTGAACGGCCGCATGATCGACCAGGCGATGACGGTCATGATCAGCAAGAACCACAGCCGCCATGCGCCGTCGATACCCGGGGTGACCCCGGAATACAGGCGCACCAGCGCGACCAGGTAGATACCGAGGATGCCCGCGGCGGCGATCGCCCACAGCCAGGCGCCCATGATGATGCGGAACGCCCGCTCGAGCAGCCCGCCCGACATCGCCACCCAGGGCACCCAGATCGGGGCAAACAGGACCGCGAACCGGATCACCAGCAGGCCCAGGATCTTTAGCAGCGACCCACCCGCCCACACCAGCGACGGCATGCCGGTCTTGACCATCGCCATAAACCCGGTACTCGTTCGACCGGACTCCTTGCCCTGAAACTGCCGATACGCACCCGAGTCAGACTTTCCAAGGTTCCCTGCAAGCTCAGTGAAATCGTCGGCCTTCTCGTTGGCTTTCTCGTTGGCTTTCTCGCCATCGATGGAGTTGGTGCCCGGTTTCAGCACTGCGCGCTGCTCGTCGTAGCTGAACGCCAGCGACGCTCGCAGCTTGGAGTCGATGTCTTTGCCTTCGGGCGAGGAGGGGTCGTGGTTGGGGCCGAACCAGCCCTTGTAGTAGTCGGGGAGTAAGACGTTTTCGATCATCACGTTGCGGGGGTCCTCGGCGGTGATGCCGCCCCCGACCTGCAAGATCGTGGATTGGGTATCGGTGATCAGCGATGCGAAGGTGTCATCGGCGACACCGATGGCTTTCTGGGGTGCGCCGATCATGAGCCCGCCGAGTAGCATCGTCGCCCCGCACAGCATGACGACTTTCATCACCGCTGCGGTGTTCTGTTGCAGGGCACGGTATCCGGCGACACACGCAGCGACCATGAATGCGACCCCCACCCACGGCGTGAACACCCGGTCCTTCAACGTGGTGGCCACGGCGGTGACGATGTTGTCGAAGTTCTTCCACATCGGAGTAATCCCGCGGGCCTGCGCCTCGGCGGGGGTGGCGGCCTGGTCGTCGAGCCAGAACGCCATCGCCATCAGATGCTTACCGATCGACAGGAACGCGTTACCAACCTTGGTGTCGGCCACGGCGTCCGGTGCACGGGTGGGATCGGGGCCGCATCCGAGGTCGTAGGTGTGCCAGCTCAGCCCGGCCCACCCGTACACCTCGTAGGGATGGGCCGGGTCGCCGTTGCCGGAGTCGTTGCGCGACTTGGATTGTTCGTCGAACCATGCCTCATTGGGTTCGCGCGGCATCTGCGGCCGCGGCGCTTCTTTGCACTCATACCCCGACTTCAACGCATCGAGCGGATTCGGGACCGCATTCGCCGAAGCCTGGGGACCGAACACCGCCAACGCCAGAATCCCGGCCACCAGCGCCAGCCGCACCCATCGCGACATCCGTTGCCCCACAGGCATTGGACGATGTAGGCGGCCGGGGACGTGGGTGAGGTGGAGCCGGACCTGGCGGCGTGGCATCAGGCAACTCCCCGCGCGGTGGTGGGTCGTGCAGTGCGCGACGCTGTGGGGTCCGAGCGCAGGATGTCGAATACGTGGGCGAGGTGGGTGAAGTTGGACCAGTCCGCGGTGATCAACTCGATGTCATCGCCCATCTTCACCACGAACTGGCGTGGCCGGTTGTCTTGACGGCGCGCGGCCCGCACATCCTCGTCCAGGGTCTCGTCTTCACTGCCACCGATCGCGGCCAGCACACCTTCGTACCCTTCCTCGGTCGGCAGACCGAGGAGCTTAAGTGCACCGTCGATCGCGGTTTTGCTGGAGCCGACGTCGCCGACGAACACCTCGTAGGCCAAGGCGGATTGGTCGTCGCCGCCGTCGGTGAGGCCGAGGAAGTCATCGGCGAGCTGGGAACCGACGAACGCGCGGACGTTGAACTTGCGGGTGTCGCGGTTGATGCGCTGGTTGAGGGTGGCCCCGGCGCCAGTCTCTTTGAGGTACTTGTTCTCATCGAGGAACAGCACTTTGCGCACCCAGCGCGGCATGTCGTAAATCATCCGGTTGGCCAGCCACGCCGCCAGATGCATCAACGGCCCCGCCATGCGCTGCTCGGGCGACCACTGCTCCTCGGGGATGCGGTCCGACGGCAGCTGCAAACCCGGCATCGTCAGGATGGTCAACCGGTCCGATTGATCAGCATGGGGGACCCGGCCGGTCGAGCCCGCCGGCGGGAACAACACACGAGCTGAGGGGAGCTGGCGCATCGCATCGAGCTCGTCGAAGATCGCCTGCGCGGCCTCACGGAACTCGGCGCTGTGGCGGGCATCAGTGTCGGAGTGGGCGTAACGCTCGATCAACTTGAGCGGGTCGAGCATGGAGTGGTTGATGTCGCCGCCGACCTCGGTCGCGGCGCGTTGCAGCACCTGGTTGGTGGTACGCAGTCCCCGGGTTTGGGGGGTGAGCATCATCCGGAACACCGTCACCACGGTGGAGATCCGTTCGGATTCAGCGGCGTGACGGTCGGCGGCCAGGCGGTTGCGGGCAGCGGCGACGCGCGAGTCCCAGTCGGGTTCGGTGCCGAAGTTCTCGTCGTTATCGGGGTTGTAGTCCCAGTCCTCGGGGTCGGGGTCGCGAATGACGTGGTAGGCGTTGAGCGCGCCGGGTTGCGAGCGGGCGCCGGTGAGTTCGTAGACGCGGGTGAACGGTGTCAGTTCGGGGATGAGTTTGAGCCGCGAGAGCGGCCCGGAGGGGTCGAGGATGACACCGTGGGCGCCGGCCCGAACCATCTGGTAGACGCAGAGCGCGGCCATGAACGTCTTACCCGAACCGAGACCGCCGACGATCGGGGTCAGCCCGGACTTCTGGATGAGCGGATCTTCCATCGCGGCGAACGAGTTCCAGGCGACCGGCCGTGCGGCGATCGACGCGGTGCGGCCGAGAATGATGCCAGTGCGGTCACCGACCCGGTCACCCACGGCGGCCATCCCGGAGGCGGCGGTGCGTACCGGCATGCGGCGCTGGTGGGCGGTGTTGGCTTGCGGCTCGCACGGCAAGAACTCACGCAGCAGCTGCACCTGGCCGTGCTCGACGTGCAGCTCGATCGTCGGTTCGTACACCTCCCGCAGGCGGGCAACCTTGTTGCGCACCTCTTCCGGGGAGGAACCCACAACGGCGATGCGCCACCAGCCGTGTACCCGGGTGACGAACCCGGTGTGATCGTGATCGGCCTCCTCGATGACTTGCTTGCTCATCTGGTACTGCTCCCGCAACGCTTGCGGGGGGTCTTCGTCGTGTTCGACGGTGTAGTGATCGAATTGGGCTTTGATCTTGTCGGCCTGGCGCTGCATGACCTTTCGCGCCTCACCAGCGTCGAGCAGCCGCACCCGCTCGGACCATTCCAGGGTGGCGTCGACACCATCGCCGAGGACCTGCCAAGGCAGCATGCGTTCAGGGATGGGCAGCGCACCCATGCGGCCGACGGTGACCACGATGACAAACCCGGTGTGGCGGCGGCCGTTGACCGTTCCGCTGACCTGCACGTAGTCGTCACCGGGCACGACCGCAAGGTCGGCGAGATCAGCGAGCGCAGCGACATCGTTGACCGACCAATCCCCGGCGGTGCCAGCCGACCGGCTCGGCGGCGCTTCCAAGGGCAGCCCGAGACTCGCCGAGCGCCGCAGCAGATAGTCGAGCTGACCGGGTTGGGCGGGACGTGCACCGAACCCGGTCGTGGCCATCACTCGCTCGATCTCGGCGAGGTATTCGCGCCGGGACTGCAACTCGGTGTCGGTGACGTTGTCAGCGAAACGGCGAAGCCAGGCGAACGCCCCGAAACCGTGCCGCTGACCGGTCGCCGCGGCGGCCTGTTCGACTATCCGCGACGTCGCCGGTCGAGTGGGGAGGTAGATCCCCCAGAACCGCAGCTTGACCGTGGGGTGTTCATACAGCAGGGCGGTCTGCTGACCGGCGAGGTACTCATCCCACGACAGGGCGCCAGCGACGTCGGGTAGCGGTGTTTGGGTGCCGGTGCCCTCGACCTCATCGGTATGCGGGTCGCGACCGTGAGCCCAGTTGTTGTGCTGACGAGCCCATTGCTGCACCGGCCAGGTGGTACGCACCGTCCGGCGATGCAACTGCTCGACGCCGAGATCGGCTAGGCGCGCCATCACCCGCGCTTCGGTGTCGATCATTTTGCGTTGCTTGTCGTTCGCGCGCATCGTCCACGCCCCCGGGGGTTGGACGAACCAGGCGATCGCCTCGGTCTTGGAGAACGTGACGTGCCCGACCGTTCCGGTCATCCGCGGCTTCAACGCCCGACGGCCCGAGGCCACCTGGTAGTCACTGGCCGCCTCGACATCGGTCTTGCGGCGTTTGCGTACCGCTCCCGACGACTTCTTCCCACCGTGACCCAACCCGCTTCGGCGGCCCCACCGGCGCCGGCGGGGCGACGCCTCGTCGGCGTCACCGTCGAGCATCTCGTCGTACATGTCGACGTCGTCACCGCCGTACACGTCCTCGGAGCCATCTTGGCCGGCGGTCACCCACTCCCCGACGACGGCCACCGGTTGCTGCTCGACCTGTTCGTCTGCCGAATGCCGCGGCGCCGCAGACGCGGCCGGCGGCTGCATGGCCGCCGCACGCTCTTGCTCGCGCTCCTGGGCGCGCTTGCGCTTCTCAGCATCGCGCCACGACGGCGGAAGCGTGACCGCCAGCTCTCGAGGCGGCAGACCACTCGGTGGCGCCGGCCGCCGGCGCGCGGGGTCGAAGAGATCAGCGAAGTCGTCACTCATGCGGCATCGCTCCAAGGGTCGTCGGACAGGTCGGCCAGCGTGCCGGCGGCTGGGGTGTTGTGGCGCATACGGTGTTCGGGCAGCGACGCCACACTCACCGGTGCTCCGGTCTTGGGTGGCCGCGGCGCTACAAGGTCGTTGAAGGCGGCGGTCAGCACCGACCGCACCGTCACATCACCGGTGATGAAGCGCATCAACCGCCCGGTGATGAAGATCGTGATTCCGAACAGGATCAGCGTCGAACTCGACGACCACGGAATCGACAGCAGCCCGCGCAGGACAACGGTGGTCGTCACGAACACCAAAGCACCGACACCGTAGGCGGTGTAGCGAATCTTGACCGGCGCGGTCTTACCGGGCGGGCCAAGGTAGATGCGATCGACCCGGTGCAGCAGGTCATCGGTGTGATACATCGTGCAGCGCCGTCCTCAGAGCCCGATCAGGCTCAGCGCCCACTGCTGGACCGTCTGCTGGGTCGCGGCACTACCGGCGATACCGACGAGCATCAGCACCACCACGCTCAACGCGGCGACGGTGATCACCTTCGATGCGTTCTGCCGCATGGCACCCATGCCGGCGACGCAGGCAATGGCCAAGATGATTACGGCGAATACGTTGTCTTTGATCCACGACGTCAGCGTCTGCGTTCCGACATCGCCCTCGGCCGCCAAGAGGAGTGAGTCGGTGCTGTGTACCGCCATGTTGCCGCCACCACCGGAAGGGGTGTGGGCAGCAGCGAGCAAAAGCATTGCATCGGGGAGCGTTTCGATCATCTCGGTCCAATCAGAGTGTGGTCTCAGTGAAGAGGGCGATCCAACATCGCTGCCTTGAGTTGGACGCTACTGCCAGTTTTCACCGATGCAACGCACGACTGCGAACAAGCCGGAAAAGCCGCTTCGCGGAACGCTCTGAGGCACAACCCCTTCGGGGATCAGGCCCGCCCCCCGTAGGGGGGCGGGCCTGCGTCTAGTAGAAATCCGCGGCTCAACCATCTTTGATCCAGGTGCCAGTTGTGGTGCTCAAACAGCCTCCTGCGCAGCGCTATGCAGGGGCCTGCGAATGCCGCACCTGGAGCTCTCAAATTGGTCCGTAGTCGTGCGTTGCGCGGCGCGAAATCGGGGTTACGTTCGACTCACTAGACCGATCGATTGAGGAGTGGGTGTGACCGATCCGTTGTCGCGTGAGTTGGAAGCGACTGTGCGCGACATGTTCTCGGCTGGCCCATCGTCGTCGAAGGCTCCGAAGAACGCTGGAAACGACAGCCAAAACGGCGTCGAGAGCGCACGCTTCATCCCGATCTCAGCGATTCCGGCGGTCGTGTTCGTGCTCCTTCGGTTCACCGCTGGAATCAGCGCCCCGATCCCCGTGCTGGCGAGCGTTCTCGCCCATCCGGTGGTGGTGTGGGTGCTTGCTCATCAGCCGTTGGTGATCGCTGCGCTCGTTGCGGTAGCCATCATTGATGGGTTGCGGTTCAACGCGTTCCGCCATCGCCGCGCGTTGCGCCGCATGGTGTGGCAGGCCACTCGTCAGCAGCCGGTGTGGGTGCGGGTGCCGTGGTGGGTGCGTCCGGGTCGCTTGGTGTCGGCGCGGATCAAGCTGGTCGCCGGTTCGGTGATCGACGACGCCCCGATGGGCAGGCTCACCGCCGCGGTCAAACACCGCTACGAGAACCATCGGTGGGAGTACACCGTCACCCATCGCGGCGATCGGTTGTTCATCACGCGTACGCCGGTGGTGCCCGATACCCGGTCGCAGCGACATCGCACTTTGCAGGCGGCGTTGGACGCGAACTCGATCCTGCCCGATGCCGCGGTCACCGTCCTGGGCCACGACGAGGCCGGCCACGAGAGTGGGTATCGGATCGGGTTCACTCCGAACCTCAAGACGGGCAACGAGTCCTACCAGAATACAGTCGCCGACGCGCTAGTGAAGCTTGCAGGTGACCACGAGTCCGGGCATCTGTGGGATGTGACGTGGCGGGTCGACCGCGGCTATGTCGACCTCGGACTCAAGGCGCCGCTGCCCACCCGGGTGGATCATCCCCTCGACATCGCCGACGATGAGCGGCTGCACGTGCCCTACGCCACCGGTGAAGCCGGCCAGCTGGCGGTGTGGAACATCTCCACCTCGTCCTCGGCCCCGCACATGCTCGTCATCGGCCCGACCGGTGGCGGTAAGACCACCCTGATCCTGTCGGTCATCACCGAACTCGTCCGCCGCAACGTGCCCGTCATCGGGGTCGATCCGAAGAAGATCGAACTCGACGGCATCCATGACCATCCCGGCGTCGCCGCGGTCATCATCAACCCGGTCCGGGCGGCGATGCTGGTGCGGGCGTTGTGCACCGAGATGCACGCACGCATGGACTACGTGCGCATCAACAAGATGGAAGCCAAAGAGCTACCGATGCTCGTGGTGGTCCTCGACGAGTTCTTCATCCTGTCCGCAGCCTGGCAACGGATGCTTAAGTCCGGCGACGAGGACACCAAAGACCTCCTCAAGAGCCTCGACCCGCTGGGGGCGATCGCCGAACTGGGTGCACTTTCACGCTCCTCGGGTATCCGCATGCTCGTCGGGGTGCAGCGTCCCGACGCCCAGATCTTCGGCGCCAACTCCGGTTCGGTGCGCGACAACTTCAAGACCCGCGCCTCGTTGGCTTCGCTGTCCCAAGACGGCGCGATGATGCTGTGGGGCGACGCGCAGATCGGCCGCAACGTCGACGCCTCGGTTCCCGGTCGAGCGACCGCCACAAAACTCGACGGCAACCCGATGGACGCGCAGGTGTGGTGGACGCCCAACCTTGACCGCCACCCCAACAAGTGGAACCGCATGAGCGCGAAAGACCAGGCGCTCATCACCAGCCTCACCCCCGACGAAGGCCCCTCGGTCACCTGCTACTCCAGCGAACTCGCCGAACTGCTGCGCGACGAGCAACAGATGTCGATGCAGAAAGAGTTCGCACCGGAACCGATGCTGATCGGCGGCCGCTCGCTGGACACCACGCCCGACGATCTGCCCGATGCGCTACCGGCCAACCAGCTCACCGAGGGAACCGCGATCCTCGTCGACATCGATGGCCAGCTCACCGAAGCCACCGTGCTGACCGTGGCCACCACCGACAACGGCGCCACCGAAATCCGCGCCCAGATCGCCGGCACCCGCCAGACCGTGACCGAACGCTACCGCCCACACGAACCCGCGTTCCTCGCCGCCGCCGACACCACCACCACCGTCCCCGCATAGCTGCCGAGCTATCCACCGCTTTCCGTCCAACCAATACCCCTAGAGAAAGGCACGTGAATGTCTGAGCGTCTGAACCTCACCATCAACCCCACCGAGCAGGAGTGGGAGGCCATGGAGACCCCGTTCCGCCGCCAGGGCGCCAAAGACCCGCTGATCTCCGAGCTACGCGAGGTGCTCTACGCGGGTCCGGCCTGGATCGGCAAAGCCCGCGACGGTGGCGGGATCGCCGCCGACCGCCTCCAGGAGATCATCGACGCCGCCGAGGCCAAGGCCGACACCCTCGACCATCTGCCCGAAGGGGAGCACCGCAACAAGGCCCACGCCGCGGCGACCGAGGCCGCCGACGCCGCCAAGAAGCTCCTCGCGGAGTTGAACTTCGGCCCCGGCGAGCGCGGTGCGCACCAGGCCGGCGAACACCACCAGCACAACGGCGTCACCGTCTGACCGGCGCCTGGCACAGACAACGACCACGGAAAGGAGGCACGTAGGCGATGACCACCCCCACGATCGATGTCGTCATCCGCGACGATCTGAGCGCCGATGTGCTTACTCCGCAAGGCCGCGTGGTGAAGAAGTTGACCGTCACCACCGACGGCGATCTCGGCGCAGCGGTCGGTGATTACGTCGCCGAGCAAGCGCGTCTGTTCGAGACGCCTGTGTTGGTGCGTACCAGCCGCGGCGACGGCGCGGCCGGCAGTCTGCTGCTCGTCGATGGCGACCGGCAAGCCACCGAGATGGTCCTCGCCGACGACGGCACCGCCGTGCCGGCCACCAACCTGCGCGAGGACGGCTTCGTGACCGAGACCGGAGAACCGGTCGTCGACGACGTCGAAACGCTGCTCGAGGACGTGGTCGACGACGCCACTCACAGCGACGCCATCGACAACGAGGTTGCCCACGACGAGGTCACCCAGACTGCCGACTTCACCGTGAACGACCCCGCACCCACCGAGCCCATCCCCACCCAACCCATTGCCGCAGAGCCGGTCGCACCGCCGCCGGCTCCTCCGACGCCGCCACGCCCCCGGCCCACCGCCGCCCCAACCGGGCCGGTACAGGTGCCCACCGGCGGCGCCGCAGAGGCTCCCGGCGGGCACGGGCTCGACGCGCCGCAGGCCCGTCCCGAACCCACACGGGCCCCCCGACCGGCGCGCCCCATGCCCACCGGTAAGCGCGGGGTGGGCCCGCACGTACCCCGCCCGCCCCGACCCACCCCCGCCGCACACGACGTCGGCGAGCAGCCTGGCGGCCGGCTGGGTCAGGTGTGGGCCAACCACCGCCGACCGATCCTGGTGATCACCGGCGCGGTGATCGCTCTCGCCGTGGCCGCAGGGCTACTGGCTGGTGGCCTGTTCTCCGGCGGCGACTCCCAGGGCCCGGCCGATCCGGTCGAGGCGATGGCCACCCCCGACCCCACCTCCGATGCCGTGGAATGCCCCACCCGCACCGAGGGCGCCACCACCACCGGCCGCGACCCCGGCGATCAAACCTCCGGGGCCAACGTCATCAAGGCCTTCGACTACGCCTACTACACCTGGCGCTCGGGCACCGCCGCACGAGCAATGGTGTCCTCCAACGGCAAAGTCGCCCCCGCCATCCAGATCCAGTCCGCGATCGACGTCCTCGACCAGGACCTGCGCTACTGCCTGTCCATCACCGACCGCGGCCGCGGTGTCTACGGCGTCGAACTCACCGAAATCCCGCCCATCGGGGAGCCACGGGTGATCAACCAGAAGATCACCACCACCGAGATCGGCGGCAAGTACTGGATCGCCGCCATCGAAAAAGACACCCCCAAGCCCTGAAACCACCCCGCAGACACACCACTTCCGCGAAAGGAACCCCACCGATGATGAACACCCTGACCGAGGACCGCGCCGCGGCGCGCGCCCACGCAGCACCCCCGCCGCGGGCCGCGCGACGGGCACTGCGCGCCACGATCGCTTCGACCGCAGTCGCCGCATCGCTGGCCGGTGCGGTGCTTTCGGCCGCGCCGGCGCTGGCCGATCCCGAACAGGGCGGCGTGATCCCGGAATCCACCCCCGATCAGGGTGGGGTCACCCCCGAAGCGCCGCCGGTCGCACCGCCCCCGGTGGCTCCGCCGCAAGCCCCGCCCAGCTACGACCCGGGGCCGGGTGTGATCCCCGCACCCCCGCAGGAAGCGCCGTACCAGCCCTACGTCGAGCCGCAGGTCTACAACGAGCCGACCTATGACCAGGCCTACAACCCGGCCCCGCCGCGGGCCTACACCCTGCCGCGCCCGGTCGCGCCGGTCCGCCCGATCGCCCCGCCGCCCAAGACGCTGCGCGTGGGCAACTTCGTCGTCGAGGAAGACCAGCTCAAGCGCGACGCACCGTGGCTGACCGACCGCCAGCGCAACTCGATCAACGAGTGGTCTGCCTACGGCGAAGCCAAGATCGCCCAGGGCCTCATCAGCGTGGGTGTGCCCGAGGACGAGGCCTCCCGCCAGGCCGCAGCCACCATCATCGGCGTTGCCCTCGGCGGTACCGCCGGTGCGGCAGCTGCGGGCATCCCGGCTGCGGTCGTCGGCGGTCTCGGCGGTGCGGCGATCGGCGCCGGCATCGGTTTCGGTGTCGGGTCCTTCCCGGTGCCCGGTCCGCAGACCGGCTACACCACCGCGGTCGGTGCCGGTATCGGCGCCGCGGCCGGTGCCGCGCTGTTGGGCATCCCCGCAGCGATCGCCGGTGGCGTGGTCGGAGGTGTCGCCGGTGGCGCGATCGCTCACGCCCTGGGCGCTGGTGACCCCGGCGCACGCCCGGACCGCCCCCGGCTGCCCGGGGAACCCGAACCGGTCCGCCCGCAGCCGCGCAAGCCGCAGCAGCAGGTCGTGATCGACAACCCCGGCGCCAACCAGTTCGAGGTGCACCTACCCGCCGACCAGGCGGCCAAGGCCGGTCTGCCGGCCGTGCACTACCAGGTCAACATGCGCGGAGATGTCAACGCGCAGGTCAACGTCGGCGGCCGCAACCTGGAAGCGAACTGGAGCGGTGAGCAGGCCCGCGCCCCGTATGCCGCGCTCGGTGCGGCGAAGGACCAGGCCGAAAAGACGGTCAACCAGTGGACCCGCCAGGCCAGCGACCAGCTCAAGCAGGTCGTGCCCGGCATCGACGTCGCCTGGCCCCAGGAGAAGAAGCAGCCGGCCAACCCCGGCCCCAGACACGCCCGCCGATAACGAGGGGTGCGGGCGCACCACGGATGCCGGGGAACCGAGCCGCCACCGTGCGGCCCGGGCCCCGGCATCCATGCGTTCCCCAAACGAAAGACCGCACATCCCAGAGGGTGTGCCCACCGAAAGGACCACGACGTGCCAACCAAGAGGCGACTACCTGCCGCCATCATCACAGCAGCGGCCGCCGCGGCGATGGTGCTGGTCGCTGGATGCGGCGACGACGCGCCAGACAGCCGCAGCGCCAAGGCGATCAGTCCGTCGACAGTGCCCTCGGCCGAGGCCGATCTGGACGCAATCGTGCTCGGCTGGGGCCAGAGACTCGACCCGAACGAGATCACCCATCCCGCACCCGACGACCTCGAGGTGACCTGCACCGGCCGCGACGACCAACTCAAAGTCAAGATCACCGACACCAACGGCTGGAAGATCCTGCTGGCCCACGGTTCTCAGCAGATGCGCGTGGAAAACGCCGACCGCGGTCTTGAAGCCGACCTCGACGCAGCGAAGATCCCCACCCCCACACCACAAATCGACTGGTCCCAACCCAACCAGGTCGACATCGCCGCCCACGCCATCGTCCCCGACACCTGGACCTCGCCCTACGGGCCCGGACAGCAATTCCACCTGTCGGCACACATCGACTGCGCCTGAGCCCCATGTTCACCCACACCCTGACCACCTACCGCGACCCCCGCCTGGGTGTGCAGCACCGCGCGTCGGTCTATCTCGACGGGCAGTGGTGGATGGAATGGACCGGAAGCCTCGACTACGTCACCGATCACCTCGCCGACACCATCCGCGCACCCGACGACAACACCGAATGTTCAAGCACACCAGCACAACACCCACCGAGGAAAGGCACATCATGACAACCACCACACGCCCCCTGGCCCGCCCCGTACTGGCGGCCACTGCACTACTGCTGGCCGTGCTCGCCGCTGCCGCCGGACTCGGCGCCGGCACCGCATCAGCGCGCCCGGCCGAAGCGCCGCGCCTGGCGATCGCCGGCGACGACATCTGGACCGTGGGCAACCACGACAACTGCCGCGGCCCCATCCGCGTCAGCGCCAAGACCGACCCCCGCCAGCCCGGCACCGTGTTCATCACCTACCGGCCCGGACGATTCACCGGCGACGGCCCCGGATGGCACCGCAACCCGGTGTGCACCATGCGAGTCCGCGCGAACTGGACCTTCCCCGCCACCCTGCGCCCCTTCGCGCGGATCGTCGCCGGACCCCGCGGCGGCAAAGCCGTCACCCAGGTCCTGCGCACCGGATCGGGGTTGCAGGGCATGGGCTTCGGCACCGCCTTCCCCCACAAACCGGTGTCCTACTACCTCCTCGTCCCCTAGAACCCACACACGAGCAGAGAGCGCACCATGACTGAGCCCGGCACTCGTAGTCACGGCACCTGGACATGGGAAGGCGACTACCTTCCGATGTGGCAGGCCCTCTGGGGTACTGGAGCGACCAAGACCACCGACGAACAACTCGCCGAGCGTCTAGGCCGATCAGTCAAGGCGGTGCGCAAACGGGCCCGGGAGGTGACCGCCGTCGGCAGCTGCTTTGCCGGCGGCGGTCTGCCCGGGATGCGCAAAACCAAACGCCTGAGCGTCGAGCAGTTCCGCGCCGCGGTACACACCTACTGCCACAGTGAGGGAATCCCCCTGTGGGACAACCGCGCCGATCAAAAGCTCCGCGCCGCCTGGGCGGCGGGCTGGCCCACCCTGGCCCAACTCGGCTCGCTGGTCGGCGCGACCGAACAGCAAGTCGTCAACCGCCTGATCGCCCTCGGCCTGGCCCAGGGCGTCGTCGAGGCCGCCGACCATCTCGGCGCCACCCCCGGCGGACCGGTCGAGGTCAACGCCCGCCTGGGCCGCGCCCATACCGACACCGCGGTGTGGGTGCTCGTCGTCATCGACCCCGACGACGGCGCGATCGAGGTCACCACCCACACCGATGAACGCACCCTCACACGGCACGCCCAAACCGCCACCCGCGCGATAGGACCCCGCGCGCGGTGGCACATCAGCGAAAACGTCGCCGGCGAAACACACGCCCGCACCCACCACGCCGGCACGGGGATCGTCTCGGCGCCGCGGCTGGACATCGCATGATCGCCGGAGGAGTGCCCGCAATCGCGGGTGTGAATAAGGCTGCGCCGACTGGATACTCAGCGATCCTCAACGCCATCGAGCAGCCGGTAGATCGTGGTGCGACTGATTCCGGTCAGGGTGTGGATCCGGTTGATCGTCACCCCGGCCGCCAACGCGTCACGAATCAGTCGATCGCGGACGTCGACGGCCCGCTTCCACTCACGCAACGCCTCCTCGGCGGCCTCACGATCGACAGACATGTACCGGAGTGTACATGTCCCCTCCGGTACAGAAACCCTCTTGTATGTACAAAACGGTGCATGTACAGTTCGGTTCACCTGTTGCGGTAATTTCGCCGACGACGGCGATCGACACCACGGAAGGTAGGCAAGGATGAAAGCGCTGGTTCTCACCGATCGCGGTGACACCGAGTACGTCGAGCTTCCGGCGAACGATCCCGAGCAGGCATTGCGCGAAGTCGTTGGCGGGCCGCTCAATCCGCTGCCGCTGACCCACCTCGCGGATCACCTGGACCTGTGGACACTGTTCGAACCCCTATCCACGGTGACTGTCGGTGGAATCGGTTACAACGATGTGGCCACCCAGATCGCCACAGCCGGAGTCGGCAAACCGCGGGCGGTGATCGGCACCGCGGTTCTCACCGCGCACACCGACTCGGGCATCCTCGCCGCACTCTCCCCACACGACTGCGCCGCCCTGAACCGCATCATCGCCGAGATCTACACCGGCTACCGCACCGCCGGATAACCCCCCACCACCTTGAGGACGAGCCGATGAGCACTCACTCCGCACACCCCGCCGGCGACCCGGCCACCTGGACGGTGGCTCAGCTCGCCGAGCACCCAGCAGTGCGCACCACCTTCACCGTCCTCGGGCACTTGAACCCGCGGGTGTTCGAGTCGATCGAGTTCTCCCTGGCCTGCGACGAAATCGCCGCCGTCAACCAGATCCCAGCACCCTGCGGGCTTTTCGCCGCCGCGATCCGCCACCTGGCCGCCACCGCCGCGCGAGAGGTCGGTTCCCGCGAGCTCGCCGTCGACACGCACCCCAGCGAAGACGACTTCGAGTACGTGCCTACCGCACGGGCCGAGCTGCGCATGCTCATCGCCCAACACCAGCGGCGCGTCCTGGCATCCAATCGCGACGTCGACGCCGAACAGCGCACCGTGCACGCCGCGGTCGCCCGCCACCTCAACTACTGCGACCCCCGCAACTACGGCGGCGTCGACGGGCTGCCCGACGTCGAGGTCCGCGACCTCATCGCCGCCTCGATCAACCAGCAGATCCGCGCCACCGCCCACCCCGCGATCCGCGGCCACCTCTACGGCGCGCGGCTGCTGCTGACCGGCGCCGTCGCACCCACACTCGTCCTCGATCCGCAGGAGGCCGTGCAGTGACCACTCCGACCGGTGACTCCTACCCGCTGACCTTCATCGAACTGTCACGGTGGAACGTCGCCCAAACACACCCGGTGAGCTGCCCACTTCACCGCACCCCGGAACCCATGGTCGCCGGCACCCACGAATCCGCCGGACACCCGATGTGGATCTGCACCGAATGCGGCTACGTCACACCGGTGCTCGACGATGAAGCCCGTATGACCCTCGGCGCCACCCAGACCTTCACCACCGCCGCCCAGACCGCGCAGCTACGCCCCGACACCCGCCTGTTCGCACTCCCGACCACCCCGGGCACCGACCACACCACCGGCACCGTCGCCGTGCACGAACGCAACGCCGATCCGCGCTCGGCGCAAGTGGCCAGTTTCGGTGCAGCTTTCGCCGCACTGGTCATCGTCGGCTACTTCGTCGGGCTTCTGCCGGTCGGACCGATGATCGTGCCCGCCCTGGCTGCCCTGTGCGCCGCCGCTGTGGCCGGCGCCCTCACCCACGACCGGGTCCGAGCCCGCCACCACCGCCGATTCACGCTCATCACCGGTGCGCCAAGGATCACCCTGGTCAGTTACCTGCTGGCCGGGGACTGGATCGTGCGACCCCCTGCACCGACCGGCGATCACCTGTGGTCCGGCCCTCATGCCCAGCCGGTGGCCGCGGCAATCACCCATGACCGCGCCGCCCGCGTCATCCAAGTCGCCCGCCTCGGGGCCACCGCCCAAATTCAGGTCACCACCACCGCGGGCACCCTCGTCCTGCCCGACCTCGCATGCGTCGGCGTCGTCAACATGGCCGACCCCGCCCTGGCCGACTTCACCTACCACCCCCGCGGATAACCCGACCACCAACCTCAGGAGCAGCCGAGATGGACTACTACACCTACATCGTCATCCTCGCGCCCGGCGCCGTCGTCCTGCAGATGGCATTCCTCTACGACATCTGGCGCCTGCGCGACCGGCTGACAAGCTACTTCCAATCGGTGATCGCGGTTGTGATCGCCTACGTGTGCGCGATGCTCCTGGATACGGTGTGGGCCTCGCTCACCGCGGTCGTCGTCGCCGTCCTCACCCTGATACTGGGCTTCTGGCTGGCTTTCGGACCCGACCCCCACACCGACGACGACACCTCCGTCCACGAGTAGGGAGAGGTCATGAGCACGGCCCTAACCGACACTGCGACAACAGGAATACGCGCCGATTGCGACTGCGACTGCCACCAGGAGAACCAGCACTGCGAACGCTGCTGCCTCGACCCCGACACCGGGTTCTGCGAGGACTGCGCCTACTACCTCGAGCTGAGCCGCCACAGCCACACGGTGCGGGGCGGTGATCGACGGTGACCCAGTTGAGCCTGAACCTGCGCGCTCACGACTTGCCGCCACGCTGGGACGGCGACCCGGTCGACTGGTCACCCTGGCAACCGATGCCCGCCGTGACCCTCTGTCCGCCACCACGCACACAGGGATGCGACAACTGTGGTTCGGCGACCAGGCCGCTCACCTGCCACGGCACCCGCACCATCGCATACGGCCCCAACGTCATCCCCATCGGCCGGGGCCGCCTACACGACCGCCACATTCACGCCCGGCTGGTCGTGCACCGCTGCCCGGACTGCCGCCACGACACCGTCTTCGACCCCCACACCGGCCAATGGTGGGACCTCGACGACAGCGACTACCAAGACGCCGGCTCCTGGGAACCGACCACAGGCCCGACACCCACCACAAGGAGTGACTGACCATGCCCGGTGCCTACTGCCGCTACTGCGACCACCGATGCTTCGTCGACCGTGTCCTGCCCGACACCGGCCGACGTCTGCACATGGCCACCTGCCCGGCCGGGAAAGACCACGACCGCACCGTGTCTGGCTTCGACGCCGACACCGCGATCAACCCGGCCGCCGCGATCAGTGACGACGATCCACAGGCCACCACCCCTACCAGCGGGGTCCACCGGTGAGCACCTCCATCGAATGGACCGACGAGACGTGGAATCCGTTGTCCGGGTGCAGCAAAGTCTCACCAGGCTGTGACCACTGCTATGCCGAGACGATCGCCCACCGCTTCGCCGGCACCACGGCCTACCCCGACGGATTCAAGGTCACCCTGCGCCCCGAACGCCTCGAACAGCCGCTGCGGTGGACACGCCCCCGGATGGTGTTCGTCAACAGCATGAGCGACCTGTTCCACCACGACGTCCCGGACGACTACATCATCGACGTGTTCGCCGTCATGGCGATGGCTCGCCGGCACACCTTCCAAGTCCTCACCAAACGCCACGGCCGGATGCGATCACTGCTGTCCGACCCAGGCTTCTCCTCCGAGCTGTGGGAACGAATCGGGATCGTCAAGTATCCAGACGTTCCCACCGCGGCATGGCCGCTGCCGAACGTCTGGCTCGGCGTCTCAACCGAGAACCACCAGTGGGCCGGCATCCGCATCCCCGCACTCCTCGACACCCCCGCCGCCGTCAGATTCATCAGCGCCGAACCACTTCTCGGCGGGATCAACCTCTGTGCCTGCACAGGGTTGGATAATCGTGGCTGCCCGCTGCACGCCGACCACGCGCACCTCGACTGGGTGATCGTCGGCGGCGAGTCCGGACCGAGGGCGCGGCCGATGCACCTGAACTGGGCGCGCGGACTGCGCGACCAGTGCGTCGCCGCCGGGGTGCCGTTCCTGTTCAAACAACACGGGCAGTGGTCACCAGCAGCGCCCCTCGACGCCGCCGGCCGAGCCGACTACCGCAACGCCCACACGATCGCCGACGACGGCACCCTCTACGCTCCCGGGGATCTGGCCTACCCCGACGGGCCCCGCTACGGCGAAGCGCTGCGCGCCGGGCACAACCGCGCGCACCTGCACACCACCTTCCGCGTCGGAAAGAAGGCCGCCGGCCGCGAGCTCGACGGCCGTCTCTGGGACCAATACCCCGCGGCGGCCCTTCACCCCCGACCAGCAGCGGCCAGGAGTACTCGATGACTGCCCTCTCAGCCGATGAACGAGACCTGTTGCGCGAGTGGGTCCACATCATCGCCCCGGTCATCACCAACCCGGGTGAGGAGTGCCGCCGGCTCCGCGAGTCACGCAGAAGCGGGGGAGGGTTCGGCCGCAACTACGAGGTGACCGGCCAACGGTTCACCGGCACCTGGGCGCACTACGAGGTGACCGACCGATTCACCACCGGCCCCCACGCCGGACAACCCTCACGCCTGCGGTTCGAGCCACCGCACCGCGAAGTGTCGATCACCCTGGCGCGTCTGCGCCGGTGGGCCGAGGCGCTACCCGCCGAGCTACGCGAGCGCGCACACCACGCCTGGGCCACCCGCAGCCGCAACCTGACCGCCCTCACCGCGATCGCGCTGGAAGCCATCGACCTGCACACCCAGGCCGAACTCGAGGCCGCCCGCGCCGAATGGTTCACTACCCTGCCCTGCACCCAACCGCCGGCACTCTCACCGCACTGCGCCGAGGCCGGCCACGTGGGCTGCTGGCACGGCCGCGCTCGGCCGAGCTACGTCAGCGTCCGCCACGACGCCTCCCGACGGCGCCACGGTCCCCGCGGATACGTCGCCACCTTCCGGCCGGGATGGTCGCGCTACACCGAGAACACCTCAGCCCGCATCGTCGCCCCTGCCGACCACTACATGTGCGAATGCGCCTGCCACACCTACGGATACGCCGGGCAACAACTCGACCTGTTCGCCGAAATACAGTGAACGGCGGGCCCGCCGAGAACCTACGCCTGTGCTGCCTGGCCTCCGAGGCACGTAACGCGGGTCGGCAGGACGGGTTCAGAATGGGCATCAGCAAAGAACGGAGATCACCGGATGGTGAATGCGCCATTGGATGTCGGGCCACGATCGGGATACGGCTACGTGATGTGGCAGCTTCGTCGCCTGGCTCCGGCAGAACGTCAAGCGTGGGTGAACCAGATGCGCTACCGCATCGAACTCGGCTTCGGCAGCGGATGGGACCGCGAAGCCACTCGCGCGCTCGACGAAGCATCCACGTCGTACGAGGGGCTGTCTGGGAGCGACACGTGAACGTCACCGTCCACGACCTCGGCCACTACGAGTGTGAGAAGGGCGTGTTCACCGACTTTCCGCTGACGATGGAAGCCGACGAGGCTCCGCCGCGGTTGGCGGCGTTCTCCAAGTGGCGCACCGACGACGGACACATCCGCCGGCGCACCGTCGACGGCGTCACCTACATCGACATCACCCACCAGGACCGGGTGTGGACTTACCGGCTGTCGCAGGCCTACACGTGGGAGCCCTCCCCATCGGGCGGGTTCTTCCAGTGGCCGCAGTTCTTCGACGTCGGGGAGCTCCCCGACTGATGACCGCTGATCTGTTGAACCTCGACGGCCTCGTGGAGCTTGTCGACCGGGTCGAACACGCCCGGGGCGAGGCCCTGGCGATCGGGGAGTCCTCCGCGGTCAAAGCCGCCTTCCACGCCGCCGGCTCATTGAGCCTGCCCACCGCCAGCTACACCCTCGGTGTCGACGTCGACCGGTTCTGCGCGATCCTGGCCACCACCAACCCTGACCTCGCGGCACGCTTCCGCACCCACCGCGCCGCTCCCGCGCCCTGAACGGGACACAGGCAGCCGAACAGGACGCGGTCGGGCAACTGAGCCCGCGGAGCCGCCGCGGCTGTCTGAGGCCCGATACGCTGACATCAACCCGAGATCCACGATCACCACACCGAAGGGACACCAGCCGATGGCACACGATGCAGGCCAGGGCTCGTTCGACGAGCTGGCCCCCGAGCTGTTCACCGTGGCCACGGTCGACACCCCCACGACCGGCTACCGGGTGCCGGCGGTGCTGGAGATCGTCGGCGTCACCTACCGCCAGCTCGACTACTGGGCGCGCACCGGACTGGTCGAACCCAGCGTGCAAGCCGCCGCCGGGTCGGGGTCGCAGCGCCTCTACAGCTTCCGCGACATCCTCGCGCTCAAGATCGTCAAACGACTCCTCGACGCCGGGATCTCGTTGCGCAACATCCGCACTGCGGTCGAGTTCCTCGCTGAACGCGGCACCACCGACCTCGCGCAAACGACCTTGGTCAGCGACGGCACCACCGTCTACGAAGCGACCTCCGATGCCGAGATCATCGACCTGCTCCACGGCGGGCAAGGCGTGTTCGCCATCGCCGTCGGCCACACCCTGACCGACCTGGCCGGCGCCGTGCACCAGTTCCCCGCCGAAGACGCCACCCCCACCGCAGCGGCGGCCGCCGACGACCTCGCGCAGCGACGTGCGCGTCGCAGCGCCTGAGGACGCCCGCCCGAGATGGCCGCTGATCGACCGGTGACGCAGTCCGCGTTGATGATCGACGCGTCCACCACCCGGGACCGTGATGACGCGCTGACTATCACCCCCACCACCACGGGATGGGACGTCGCGGTGTTCGTGGCCAACGTCGCCGATCTGGTACCTGCCGGGTCGTCAGCCGATCGCACGGCAGCGACCCGGGTGGAAACCCGCTACCGCACCACAGGCACGGTGCCGATGCTCGGGGCGCAGCTCGAGCAGGCCGCGACCCTGTCGGCCACCCAGGATCGGGAGGCCCTGGCCATCCGCCTCCGGGTGAGCGCTGCCGGCGACGTGGCTCTGGCCGGCCTCGACCGTGAAGTGTTGCCGGCGGGGTCGTGTGTGGCGATCACCCACGATCAAGTCACCGCGGTCCTCGAGGACCCGGACCACGCCCATCACGCTCAGTTGTCGGCGGCCGCGCAGTTGGCGCAGGTGTTGACCGGCCGGCGGCGCGCAGCCGGGGCGTTTGTGGTCTACGACCTCACCCGCGGGTTGGTCTCGGGTGAAGACGGCCGCCTGCTGGCACTGCCCGAGGGGCACAACGCTGCGGCGTATGTGATCGTCCAGGAGATGATGATCGCGGCGAATTCTGTTGTGGCGCAGTACACCATCGACGCTGAGCTACCGATCCTGTTCCGCAACCACCTGCGCAACCCCGTCGCGCCCGCTGACGTCGACCGGCTCGCTGATTTGGCCGCTGCGCTGTCCACGGTCACCACCACCGCCGAGCTGGCCGCGTTGCAAGGACAGCTCAACACCGCGATCTCCAAAGCCACCTACGGCGCGACCGTCCGCGGGCACATCGGGTTGCAGGTCCCGGCCTACACGCACGCGACCTCGCCGTTGCGGCGCTACGCCGACCTGGTCACCCAACGCCAACTCCTGGCCCACCTCGACGGCACCGGGTTGCCCTACACCGCGGAGCAATTGGCCACCATCGCCCACGCCCTGGCCGCGATCACCGCCGAACGTAACGCCGAGTCTGAGGCAGCGCAGAAAGCCCGTACCCGCCGAGCGAACGAAGCGGCGATCGCCGCTGGCGACCTGTCGCACATGAACGACCGCGAGTTCCTGCGCATGCTGCGCCTGGGTACCCAGGCCGCACCGCCGGAGTCGGTGGCCGCCGAACTGACCGAACGGGCCACAGCTGGGCGGTTGCACGCCGGTCACCTCGCGGTGCTCTACACCACCGATCACCCCGACTGGAAGACACTGCGCGGCAACCTCACTGCACAACTACGTGCCGAGCACGCGTACCTGGCGCCGTCAGCGATCTCGGCACTCCAGCAGATCGACGGCGGACAGATCGTCACCCCCGCCCTCGACATCGACATCACCGGCCCACCCCATCAACGCACCTTCGCCACCCGGGCCCACCTCGAGGACATGACCACCCGCTGGCACACCGGACCGGTCAAGAAGGCCACCGAGCACGCTGCCCTGTGGGACCTGCTCGATATCATCGGCAGCCACGCACCCTCGGCGAACCCCGCCACACCACCACCCGCCCCATCCGAGCCCGAGCCGACACCGGCGGTGGCGCCGGCGTGCACACCTGCCAACCACACCCCGCCCCCGGTGGCCCCGAGGACCCCCACGCCAGCAAGGGCCTGGGATGCGTTCGCGCTGCACGCCGCGCTCGGCGGCGACGACGACACCCGGCGCGCGCGCCGCCGCGCCAACGCCCTGAAAAACCCGGTCGGCTGGCTGACCACCCTCGCGCCCACCATCGGCGCCGGCGAACTGCACGTCGACACCCACCCTGAGGGCCCACCCCATCAACGAACCTTCACCGTCACGCTCACCGCCGGACCCGCCCGCGGTACCGCCGCCGCGTCAAGTATCAAGGCGGCCAAGACCGCTGCCGCCCACGCCGCGGTCACCGGCCTGTTCGACAACCTGCCAGCGGTGGCCGCCACCGCTTCGGACCACGATGGCGGGGCATGAGCACACCCGTCATCCCCGGCGATATCCACACTGCGCCGCTGTATCCCAGCCGCAACCGGCGCGCGGCCACCCAAGGCCCCACCTGGGCGCTGGTCGAGTCCCCAGCCCGCCACCTACCCGCCGACGCCATCCCGGCGTGTGCCCGCAACCCCGACGCCTGGTTCCCCGATCGGCTGTCGACCGCCCGGGCGGGTGCCGGGCACGCGGAGATGGCCGCCTGCCGGCGCTGTCCAATCAGGCAAGCGTGCGCACGCGTCGCCCTGGACGACACCGCCCACCTCACCGGCATCTGGGCCGGGATCTACATCTCCCCACCCGGTTCGGCTAGCCAGAAAGCCGTCCGTGAAGCCGCGATCGAGCAGCTCCGCGCCATCGCCCACCCGGCCAGCGACCGGTAAGCAATGACGACTCTCGCGCGGCTCGTGGCCGGTCTACGCGCCAGAAATCGAGGGAGGTACTGAGATGGCCGACTATGAAGTGCCAGCCCGGTATTGCCACACCTGCGCGGTCATCGTTGCCTCCGACGAGCACCAACTCTGCGAACGGTGCGGAGCAGACCTTGTCACCATCACCGCGGTGGCGACACCGTTGCTACCAGACTCCGACAATCCGATGATCTGGGTGACCCTGACCCCTCATCTCGACGAACACGGCCGACCCTTCCCCCGCTGATCGCCGCGCGCAATCGGGTGTGCGACAGCATCACAAGGCGTCGAGTTCTGGCCACACCACCTCGCCGGGGGTCTTGTCGTTGCGGAAGCCCTTCCACGAGGGATGGCGCACACGGCGATGGAACTCGCGGTACTCGATGGTGCCCACCAGCATCGGTGTCACCCACCGCAGGTGGGCACTGCCGGTCCTGTGCGGGGTGGTGCCGGCGGTGAACGGGTGGTCGGCGGCCGCGATCTCGGTGAGCATCACCGCCGCCTCGCGTCGCTGGCGCTGGGTGAAGCCGGTGCCGACATCACCGAGATAGACCAGCTCGCCCGACGGGCTCAGGGCGCCCAGGAGCAGCGAGCGCACCGTGGTCGGGCTGCCGGTCCAGCCGCACACGATGACCTCCGCGCTGGCCCGTAGCGGGACCTTGATCCACGACGGGGAGCGTAGGCCCCGCCGGTAGACCGAGGAGCTGCGCTTGGCGACCACACCTTCCAGACCGAACTCGGCGGCCATCGCGACCATCGCCGCCGGGTCCGCGCCCGGCCAGTACGGGGTCACCTGTACCGCACCGGCGCTGTTGACGACCTCGCCCAGTAACTGCCGCCGCTCGAGGTAGGTCAGCGCGGCGGTGTCGTGGCCGTCGACCTCGAGCAGATCGAACACATAGAACGCCGCCGGCACCTCGGCCAACAACGGACGTCGGGGCCGCGGGGTGTGCATGCGCCGTTGCAGCCGCGCAAACGACGGCCTCCCGCCGTCGAGGGCCACGATCTCGCCGTCGACAACGACATCACGCCCACCGGTCGCGGTGCGTAGGGCCGCGACGATCTCGGGGTAGGTCGAGCTGATCGGACTGAGGTTGCGGCTGAGGATCAGCACCTCGGCATCAACAGTGCGCGCGACACCGCGTTGCCCAC